>NZ_JBEOPO010000023.1:0-80761 GCF_040310145.1 Shewanella sp. S1-49-MNA-CIBAN-0167
GGTGACTGCTTTCGCTGTCTGCCGTGTCAGTGGATGCGCATTATAGGCAATACAAGATTTAGCGCAAGCCCTTTATTGAGGTGATTTGTCATTTTGGGTTTGTTTGCGGATAATTTAGCCTGACCAGCTAGTTTTTAAGCATTATACTGTCTGAAACCATAAATATATAAGGATTGTTATGTCTACCAATGTAAGAACTTACCAAGGGATCCACCCTAATTTAGCTGATAACGTCTATGTTGATGAGTCTGCAGTACTTGTTGGCGATATAAAATTGGACCATGACGCCAGCATTTGGCCATTAGTTGCTGCTCGTGGTGATGTGAATAAGATCCGTATTGGTAAACGCAGTAATGTCCAAGATGGCAGTATATTGCATGTAACGCGTAAATCGCCTTCTAATCCTAATGGTAATCCATTAATTATTGGTGATGATGTGACTATTGGTCATAAGGCGATGTTGCATGGCTGCAAGATTGGTCATCGCGTGCTAATAGGTATGGGCGCTATCTTACTTGATGGTGCAATAGTAGAAGATGACGTGATTGTCGGCGCGGGCTCACTCGTGCCACCCAATAAAATTTTGCAAAGTGGTTACTTATATGTAGGCAGCCCATGTAAACAAGTTCGACCGTTAACTGACGCGGAACGTGTATTTTTACCACAATCGGCTGATAATTATGTCCGTTTAAAAAATGAATATTTGGTAGACTTACAACAGTAGCGTTATTCATACAAACGATTTGGGCCAATAATATGTTGGTCTATTTCGTTTAAGCCTTGTTAAAACAAGTCATTCCACACATATCTTTATGATCTTCGTTGATACACTCACTATGATTTACAGAATAAATGGCCATCACAGTTTGTTTATTACTTATCACATCGGGACTCAAACACACTCTGACGACGATAATTAGCTTATATTGACTCGCAGATGGTAGTTTAGTTTGGCTTGAGGCACGTCGAGCATCGATGTTTAATGCTAAAGAGTATTACCGACTTATTATTAGGATGGTTGAAGTGAAAACTAAAGGACGCATTAACAATAAGCACATTGCCTATGTAGACTTTAAGAGTCATCTATTATTGCTTGCTGTGCCTTTCTTGTTGTTCGTTATTATTTTCATATTCGCCATACCTAGTAATGCAAATACCTATTTATACCTAATGCTTATTTGTGGCGTTTACGCTTTGAGTTATGGCATCACTTATTATATCCACAAACAAAATATTTTACGGCTTTGGCAACATTTAGAGCAAGTTGTCCACATTAACGATACGACTTATGAATTAGTGAATTTATCCAGTCAATACGATTCTGAAAAAACCTTTTTAGACGCTCTATTGCAAAAAGCAGTAAGTGCTATCGATGATGCCGAAATGGGCAGTATCATTCTGGTTGATAAGAATACCACTAGATTACAATTTGAGTCGGTTGTGGGGTTGGATATAGATGCTCTTCGAAAAATAAACTTTACCTTAGAAGAAACCTTTCAGTTCCGACGGACGAATGGTCGTTGTGATAAGGCGGTTGTGATTAACAACATGAAGAACATCAATGCTAAAAGCACTCTCACAAATGAAGACCAACACGCACTATTACATGCTTCGATACAACCAATCTGCTCAACCTTATCTAGCCCAATCCATATTGAGGGTGAACTTTATGGAATGATGAACTTAGACAGTATCAAGATGGATGCCTTTGGTGATTACGATATTAACTTGGTTAATATTCTAACCTCTGAAGCCGCTAATGCGATTTCGTTATATCAAAAGTCGAAGAAAATCGAAATCATGGCAGATTATGATGGATTAACCGAGCTGTATAACCGTAAGAAGTTTGATGCCACGATTTTACAATGGCAACACAATCCAGAGTTAGCCAGTTATATTATCATCTTGGATATGGATAACTTAAAACCGTTAAATGATCAGTATGGACACCAAGCGGGTGACGATGCATTAAAAGCCATTGCACAATCACTAAAGGCGCTATGGCATCCTGAGTTTTTGGTTGCGCGTTATGGTGGTGATGAGTTTGTTGCTTTATGCCGCGGCCCTATCGATACCTTAGAGCAGCAAATCACCCAATTGCAGCAAGACCTCGCCGCTTGCGTACATGGCATTCATTTTAGCTACGGATTTGCACAATATGATCTAGATTGGGAGAGTGCCTTTAAGCAAGCTGATAACAATATGTATACCAAAAAACGACTCAAAAAATGGTCGGCACCCAAGTCTGCGCGAAACTAACTCGACCAATCCAGCTGATTAAACACATCATGAAATAACAGTAATGTCGCCACTATCGCTAAAGGCTTCTTGTGCTATGAGCGCTTCAGCTTTGTCTTCTAGGTCAAAACGACATTGTTCAAACAAACTGGCGGCATTATGTTGATCCACCAGTTGATTATCACAAAGCTCGCTAATAACAGAAAAGTGAGCAAAACAATTAATATTTATCCCCTGTTGCTGCGCAATAAATCTTACTTCATTTGTTTCGATATAGTGCTGATCGGTAAAGATCACGCTTTGATTCATTAATCTGCTACCTTTTGCGCCAGTGACTCACGCAGTTTTCCCATGACAGATGCGGTATCAGGAGTCACACCGCGCCATAAACTAAAACTTTTTGCCGCCTGACCAACCAACATGCCTAGCCCATCAGCGGTTTTACGGGCATGTTGATCTTGCGCCCATTGGTTAAATGCTGTGGTTTGTTGGCTGTAGGTCATGTCGTAACAATCAGTGGTTTTATCTACGATAACATTAGGCAGAGTAATTAACTGCCCAGATAAACCTGCAGAGGTTGAGTTAATCACTAAATCAAACGGAGAGTCTAATTCCTCAATGGGTTTAGCAAAAAAGTTACCATATTCACTGAATAAGGCTTGGAGTTGCTGTGCTTTTTCGTGAGTCCGATTACAGATAACCAATTGAGCCACATTATGCTGCAAAATAGGCAAAATACACCCCCTTGCCGCGCCACCAGCACCTACCAATAAGACTCGCTTACCTTTTAACGAGCCAAATAGCATTTCTAGGTCATTCACCAAGCCAACGCCATCGGTATTGTCACCGCCTATTTTGCCATTGGGTAAATTAAACAACGTGTTGACGGCGCCTGCGAGTGTAGCCATCTCACTGAGCTCATCACACATGGCAAATGCTTGTTCTTTAAAAGGTGCGGTAACATTGGCGCCTTTACCGCCATCGGTAAAGAATGCCGTTAACGAAGAATCAAATTGATCGACAGAGACGAGAATAGCGTCATAACTTAAGTCTTGCTGAGTTTGTTTGGCAAACTCAGTATGTATGAATGGCGACTTACTTTGCGCTATCGGGTTACCAAATACAGCATACTTATCGGTCATTTACTTCACCTCTTAGTTAACGGCATTATTTGCCTACGATGGACACATCTGACGTCTATCATCAAATGTTAGCGGCTATATACCTCAGACATTGGCTTTTTTTGTAAATAGCAACCACCGAGCTTACCTTGACGGCTGTCAGTATCTTGCTTTTCTACTGCTATCCATATCTTTTGTACTTTACTGCTGAACACCAAAGAGGCGCCTCTGCATAAGACTAAACCTGCCGGTTTTCCAACCGCAATCTGCCCAGTATCTAAATAGAATATATCGGCCACATTTGCCGTCACAGCAGCCAGAATATCACCATAGTTCATGCCATTGGCAACCCCATTCCCAAACTAAAACGGAGTGCGTAAATACCATGGCTACCACCTGGGAAAGCAACCGCTATTATTACTCTTGTTTTGGCTAGTTTACCTGCATTTACGAGTGAATTATGCAGCGATTCAACACTTGCTGACAAGTTACCCATACTCATCCGGCATTACGTGCTAAACACATGCCCTCCGTTATCGCTGAGTCTATGGTGATCAGAGGATCATTCTCATGCGCGCGGCGATTAACAACGCAATAAAAAAGCCTGAACATCAACAAACGATGATTCAGGCTATTTCAACCTTAGCAGACAACATGGGTAACCGATGACTCGTTATTGCAGCATGGCAAGGTAGAATCCGATTGGAATTAAACTTCAGCTAACCAGTCTTGTGGTTTTAAGTAGATATCGTACAACTCAGCTTCTGGACTATCTTCTTCAGGGGTGAACGCGTATTCCCAACGTACCAGAGGCGGCATTGACATTAAAATCGATTCTGTACGACCGCCGGTTTGTAAACCAAATAAGGTGCCACGATCATAAACCAAGTTAAACTCGACATAGCGGCCACGACGATAAAGTTGGAACTGGCGCTCATCGTCACCGTATTCTAAGGTTTTATTGCGCTCGACAATTGGCGCATAAGCTTCAATAAAGCCGTTTCCTACCGCTTGCATAAACTCAAAACTACGCTCAAAACCGGGTTCGTTTAAATCGTCAAAAAATAGTCCGCCGACACCTCGAGTTTCATTACGATGCGGTATAAAGAAATACTCATCACACCATTTTTTGTATTTAGGATAAACGTCATCGCCAAATGGCTGGCAAATATCTTTAGCCGTTTGATGCCAGCTGACGACATCTTCTTTAAAGGGGTAATAAGGTGTTAAATCAAATCCGCCACCAAACCACCACACGGGGTCCGCACCTTCTTTACGGGCAATAAAAAAACGTACGTTGGCATGGGTCGTCGGGATATAAGGGTTATTGGGGTGGATCACTAAAGACACCCCCATCGCCTCAAAACTACGGCCAGCTAATTCAGGGCGATGCGCAGTAGCCGATGCAGGCATAGATGCACCCATCACATGTGAAAAGTTAACGCCAGCTTGCTCAAAGATTTTGCCTTGAGTTAATACTCGACTAGTGCCACCGCCGCCTTCTTCACGCTTCCATGAGTCAGCTTTAAAAGTGGCTTTGCCGTCGAGTAGCTCTAAACGCTGACAAATATTTTGCTGTAATGCTAGCAGGAATGATTTTACTTGTTGTGCGTCGGGCACTTGAGAAAGGTTGTTTGACATAGTATTAGCTTCCATTACGAAGGATCTGACCACTGCGGGCATCAATAATGGTTGATGGCTGACGTTGTTCGCCCAGCTTACCTAAAATCAATGCATCAATTTTATCAGTAAAATCAGTGATGATATGTTGTGCATCGACGACCGGTGACTTTCCGGCTAAATTGGCACTTGTCGATACAAGGGGTTTATTGAGGGTGTCGCACAACTCTCGCACAACGGGGTGAGCTGATACGCGCACTGCAATCGAATCAAATTCACCGCAGAGTAATTTGGATACATGGGACTGAATAGGCATAACAAAGGTAAAGGGGCCTGGCCACTTTGATTGCGCAAACTGCAACTGCTGTTCAGTTAGTTGAGTGATATCAAGGTAAGGCAAAAGTTGATCCAAAGAACTGGCTACTAAAATCAACCCCTTTTGCCAAGGACGCTGTTTAACAGCCAACAATTTTTCAATAGCACTGTCGTTGTCAGGATCACAGCCTAAACCAAACACCGCTTCAGTTGGATAAGCAATCACTCCGCCTTGACTTATGACGGCAGCGACAGCGGATGGCTGCAATTGCAACATGAAACTTCCTTACATCAAATTGATATTAATAACGAAAACTACAGAGCACGTTTATATTTACAGGATTTTTGCGGACACTCAACTCGGCTACCCGCCGCACCTTTACGTTCAACTAAAATCCCGAAGCCACAATCAGGGCAAGCTTCATTATACGGAGGGTAGTTTACGATAAACTTACATTTTGGGTAGGCGCTACAAGCAAAAAAAGTTTTACCATAACGACTGGTCCGAGACTCAAGATGACCTTTGGCGCACTGAGGGCAAACAATCTGTTCAGCTTGATTGGTGTGATCGTGTTTTTCAATATGAGTACATTCTGGGTAGTGAGTGCAACCAATAAAAATACCAAACCGACCAGACTTAACCGCTAACTCATGGCCACACTGCGGACATTCTGAACCGCTGATAACTTGAGTCTCTATCGACTCATGTTGCACTAGTGGACGAGTATAGTCGCATGTTGGGTAGTTATTACACCCCACAAAGCTGCCATGTTTACTGTGTTTAACCGACAGTTCAGAACCACAAACAGGACAAAGTTCAAACTCTTTCTCCAGTGCATGCTCGTGGACAGTAAACAACTGCGGATCAATTTTCGACATGGTGCTCTCAATGAATAATTTTCTGTAGACCTAAAAAAGGAGGCTAAGCCTCCTTTTTGTTATGAGTGTAAACGCCCTTCTGGCTGCTCGAAGATTAAATCTTCCATTTGCTCATAGGCTGACTCATTTCCTGGCACGTTAAATAGTACCATTAATACCACCCATTTGAGATCTTCTAACACTAATGTAGGTTCATCTAATTCCATGACACGGTCAATGACCATTTCACGGGTTTCGACACTGAGTACTTGTATCTGCTCTAAAAACAATAAAAAACCACGGCACTCAACATCTAATTTGGCCATTTCCGCTTTGGTATAAATACGGAATGAATGTTGTGCGTGATTACACAAGTAAGGTTTATCGCTTTCTTGTAGATCAGCAAGGTGCTCTAACCAAGAAAGTGCTTTTATAATATCAACTTGATGAAAACCCGCACGGGTTAACTCTTTAGTGAGCTCATCTTCATCAACTAATAGCTCAATTTCACTATGAACATAATTTTCAAATAAATACATGAGGATATCAAACATGGCTAACTCCTCTTTAGTCTGACGTAACCACCGGGCACTGCTGCAACCCACCCTTGTAACTCAAGTTCAAGCATTTGTATTAACACCAGATCTATTGGTTTCCCACTATCCTCAACTACTGCATCTACCGCAGTAGTTTCATATCCTACACTAGATAACAGCGGAGGAAATGGCAAATCACAAATGTCATTATCTCGTATATGGTGCCGTAGATGCAATTGTTCAAGGTGATAATCAGATAAACTGCCCAATTCTTCGATTATATCGACAGCCGACTCGACAAGTTTGGCGCCATTTTTAATTAAATCATGGCAACCTTGACTATAGCCCCCTAACACCGATCCTGGTACAGCAAACACTTCACGGTTTTGCTCCATTGCAAGTCGAGCACTAATTAACGAACCACTTTTACGACTTGCCTCAACCACGACAGTGCCTAAGCTTAGGCCACTGACAATACGGTTACGCCGAGGGAAGTTACCAGAAAAAGGCCCTATACTTGGCCAATATTCACTGATTACACAGCCTGTATTGATAATGTCATGATACAAGTTTTGATGACGCTTAGGGTAAATGCACTCAACCCCGCTGCCCAATACTGCTATGGTCGTTCCATTAGCAGCCAGAGTCGCTTTATGGGCTGCACCATCAATACCAGCAGCCATGCCGCTGGTAATTGAAAAGCCTTGGTGAGCTAAATGATAAGCGAGTTCTGCCGTTATATCTAAGCCGCCTCGAGAGGCATTACGGCTTCCCACCATTGCAATACTCGGTAACACAAGAGATTCTATCGACCCTTTAACAAATAATACCTGTGGTGGATCGCTAATTTGTGCAAGTAATGGCGGATAAAGTGGATCAGAGAGGGTCACAATATAGTGATTGGACTGCGAATCAAGCCAGGCTAGGGCTTGCTCGACCTTATTAAAGTCGATACTACATTTAGCCAATAGGCTTGCTGGTAAAGGCAAGGCCTGAGGTTCAAACTCTAGACGTTGACGAATTTCTTCAACGTCCATTTGAGTTAATAATTGTTGAATCCGAGCAGGTCCTAGCCCAGATACGGCACAAACAACTAACCAGTCGACCAGTTTATCTGAAATTATTCACCTTTAATGGTCAAGGGATCTGGTTTAGTCAATTTATCACCGACTCGAACGGGGTGCTCATTGAACATAATCAAACCTAAACTGGTTTTATCAAACACTTTAAAAACCATCAAATTACCATGAAAAATATCTGGCATTTTATACACGGTATCATCTGAAAAGTTCGCCAGCACTTTATCGTAAGATGAACGGTCTATAGGTCGAACTGGATTACCCTCATTATCAATAATAATGTTTTCGCCATCGCGGTACATTGAAAAAACATGTCCAGTCTCAACACCATCATTGGCACCACGATCAAGATAGACGACATCTAACTTACCAGCTTCACGAATGTTACCTGTTATACCAACAATAGAGGTAGAAACACCTAAGTCTGCCGCTTTTGGGATAAAATAAGCCGACATTAACGCTTCATCTTCTACCGGGGCAACATGAAAGCCACCTTTGGTTTCACGTAAGCTACTGAGCAATTCAACTTTTGACACAACGCCAGACTCAATAACCCGCCCACTCGAAGCTAAAATAATTTCCTGGCCTAATAATTCGCCGCTATTTGGAGCAAAAAACTCACGTCCAGTTTGATAAATTGCCACTTTAAGGCCTTGTTCAAGCTGCGCATTAACATAGACAACGTCATCGACCACATGATGAATTGATGGGCTCTCGCCGCTCATAACAATCGGCAATTCCAATAACCATGCAGGATCCACAACTCTATTTTGTACTAAATAGGGTCTAATTAAGGCAAGATCAACAGCAGGAATCGGGCCATCTTTGGATATGACTCGTCCTTCAGGACTCTTCTGAATGTGCTGCTTAACCACTAAACGAGGTTGACCATCAATAAATACTAATGTCAGTCTATCGCCAGGGTAAATTAGATGTGGATTAGCAATTTGCGGGTTAACACCCCACAATTTAGGCCAACGCCAAGGGTCATTCAAAAAATATCCAGAGATATCCCACAACGTATCGCCTTTTTTAACGACATACGTGTCAGGATGGCCCGCCTTTAGGGTTAATGTATCAGCGTTAGCCCCAAAAAAATTTAATGATAAAAAAACAAGTAAAAGTAAGCGTTTCATGGTGAGATCCATGTTGTTTAGCTCTTTATTAGAGCTTTTTGCTGTTATTGATAAGCGGTAAGGATTAAAATTACCCTAATCGCAATGGCCAGTATAGCTATCTGGCTGAAATTTGACAGACTTGTGAAGAGTTTATATATGCCACTACTTAATGTTTTACGATTTCCAGATGAACGTTTACGCACCATCGCGCTACCTGTGACGGATTTTGGTCCGCAATTACAGACTATAATTGATAACATGCTCGAGACGATGTACCTAGAGAAAGGTATCGGTCTCGCTGCTACTCAAGTGGATTTTCATCAACAATTGATTGTGATGGATTTACAAGATGAGATAGAACGCCCAACCGTTTTTATTAATCCTGAGATTATTGCCAGTAGTGGCGACTTGGCAAATGAAGAAGGCTGCCTATCGGTACCGGGGATTTATGCCAAAGTTGACCGTGCTGAATTTGTCACGCTCAAAGCCCTAGATCGTCACGGTAAAGAGTTCACTATTGAAGCAGATGAGTTATTTGCCGTTTGTATTCAGCATGAAATGGATCACCTTAAAGGTAAGTTGTTTGTCGATTACTTATCACCATTAAAACGCCAACGTATAAAAACTAAGCTTGAAAAAGAAGCTCGTTTAGATGCTAGAGAAGTATAGGAAAAAATTTGAAACCGTTAAAAATTATCTTTGCCGGTACTCCGGATTTCGCTGCCAGACATTTACAAGCGCTCATCGACTCTGAACATGATGTGATTGCGACTTATACTCAACCCGATAGACCCGCAGGGCGAGGTAAAAAACTTACAGCAAGCCCAGTAAAAGCACTGGCATTAGCGCATGCCATTCCGGTATTTCAACCAGCATCATTACGAAATGATGCGGCACAAGCGGAATTAGCACACCTCAATGCCGATATCATGGTTGTTGTTGCTTACGGGTTGATTTTACCAAAGATAGTCCTTGATACTCCGCGTTTAGGTTGTATTAATGTTCACGGTTCAATTTTACCGCGCTGGCGTGGAGCCGCGCCTATCCAACGAGCATTATGGGCAGGCGACACAGAAACCGGTGTCACCATTATGCTAATGGATATCGGCCTAGACACTGGTGATATGCTGTTTAACACCCGCTTACCCATCGAACCGAGCGACACCTCAGCCAGTCTATATGAAAAACTCGCAGCCCAAGGACCTGAAGCATTAATTGAGGCTTTAGCAGGATTAAGCGAAGGGACGTTAACGGCTCAAAAGCAAGATGAATCGCTCGCCAATTACGCGGCAAAACTCTCTAAAGAAGAAGCGCGTCTTGATTGGCATAAAACAGCCAAGCAATTATGGCAAGACATCCGCGCATTTAATCCCTGGCCCGTCAGCTATTTTGAGCATCATCAAAGTACCATTAAAGTTTGGCAAGCTGATTATTCCGCAGAAGTATGTCACGAAGCTCCGGGCACCATTATCGCGGCAACCAAACTCGGTATTGAAGTGGCTACCGCTGATGGCAAGTTAATTATTCAGACCATGCAACTGCCCAACAAAAAGCCACTTAATGTGGCCGATATTTTGAATGCTCGTGGTGATTGGTTTACCGCTGGTGTGTGTTTAAACCAAGAGGCTAACTAGCATGAATGTGCGCGCACTGGCAGCTAAAGCGATTTATGAAGTACTTGAAAAGGGTATGTCGTTATCGGTAGCGCTACCCGATCAGCAACAACACCTGCAAAATGGCAAAGACAAAGCCCTATTAGCAGAACTATGTTACGGCGTTATGCGCCAATTGCCACAACTCGACAAATGCGTCAGCGACTGCTTAGCCAAGCCGTTTAAGGGAAAGCAGCGCATATTACATCAATTGTTGATTGTCGGTTGTTACCAGCTTTACTTTACTCGCATTCCGGCACATGCCGCGATTTCTGAAACGGCAGAAGCCTGCCGACAGTTACGTTTTGATGGTTTGGTAAAAGTGGTCAATGGTGTATTGCGTACTATACAGCGCCAAGATGCCGCCTTAAACACCGACTCCGAAACCCTACGTTTTAATACTCCAGCTTGGTTTATTAAACGCTTACAACAAGCTTATCCAGACCATTGGCAAAACATTATTGAGCAAAGCCATCAGCGTCCACCCATGTGGCTGCGTAATAATCAGCAATCACAAACACGTGATGCTTATTTAGCGGCATTAGCCCAACACGATATTCCCGCCCAAGCAGGCCCAAGCCAAGATGCTATATTGCTCGAAGGCGCAAAAGATGTGACCGCTTTACCTGATTTTATGCAAGGAGCAGTCTCTGTTCAAGATGGCGCCGCGCAATGGGCTGCAACCTTACTGGCACCAATGGCGGATGAATTGATCCTAGATGCCTGTGCTGCACCAGGTGGCAAAAGTTGCCATTTACTAGAGCTTGCTCCCGATATTAATTTAGTCGCAGTCGACTTTGATCAAAAACGCCTAGATCGAGTACAACAAAATCTGGACAGGTTGCATTTAAAAGCGCAGCTTATTCACGGCGATGCTGCTGATATCCCATCATGGTGGCAAGGACAGCAATTTGATCGCATATTACTCGATGCACCTTGCTCAGCCACAGGCGTTATTCGTCGTCACCCTGATATAAAATGGTTACGTAAAAATAGCGATATTGAAGAGTTAGCCAACTTACAAAAACAAATATTGGATCATTGCTGGCAATGGCTTAAACCGGGTGGCTGCTTATTATATGCAACCTGTTCTATTTTACCCCAGGAAAACAGCCAGCAAGTTGAGCTATTTCTAACACGGACACCCGATGCGAGTTTAGTACCGATAGAGCAACAAACTCATCTCGATGATATCGGTTGGCAGATTTTGCCAGGACAAGACAATATGGACGGCTTTTATTACGCTCGCCTAGTTAAAGCACTTTAAGGATGTACCTCAAGCCATGAAAATTATTATTTTAGGGGCTGGACAAGTTGGCGGCACATTAGCTGAAAACTTGGTCGGTGAAAATAACGACATCACACTCGTCGACAGTGATCGCGCTCGACTAAGGTTGTTGCAAGACAAATTTGATTTGCGTGTTGTTGTCGGTCATGGCGCCCATCCGAGTGTACTAAAAGAAGCGGGAGCAGAAGACGCGGACATGCTCATTGCAGTAACAAACAGCGATGAATGTAACATGTCTGCCTGCCAAATCGCTTATAGCCTTTTTGGCACACCGACAAAAATTGCGCGTATTCGCTCAGAAGCCTATTTGGAACTTCAAGATAAACTATTTATCAGCAGTGAAATTAAAAGCGGAGATGCCAAACCTCGTGGCGGTTTTATTATTGACGAGTTAATTGCACCAGAACAGTTAGTGACCGCTTACATACAAAGATTGGTCGAATACCCTGGTGCACTTCAAGTTCTTGAATTTGCGAAGGGTAGACTCAGCCTTGTTGCGGTTAAAGCCTATTATGGTGGCCCACTAGTGGGTAACGCACTCGCCACATTACGTGAGCACATGCCCAATATTGATACCCGGGTGGCGGCTATTTTTAGACAAGGTCGTCCCATTATGCCGCGTGGCACCACCATTATTGAAGCCGATGACGAAGTGTTTTTCGTCGCCGATAGCCGCCATATTCGCGCGGTAATGAGTGAGATGCAAAAACTGGATAATTCGTACCGAAATATAATGATTGCCGGTGGCGGTAATATTGGTTTTGGCCTTGCCCAAAAACTACAACGTACTCACTCGGTTAAATTGATTGAGCACCGTCAAGAGCGCGCAGAGTTACTGTCTGAAAAATTGGAAAAAACCACCGTGTTTT
The DNA here is from genome assembly GCF_040310145.1 of Shewanella sp. S1-49-MNA-CIBAN-0167. Lineage (NCBI taxonomy): Bacteria > Pseudomonadati > Pseudomonadota > Gammaproteobacteria > Alteromonadales > Shewanellaceae > Shewanella > Shewanella sp. S1-49-MNA-CIBAN-0167. The sequence continues at coordinate 12,695 of NZ_JBEOPO010000023.1, forward strand.
GTGGTGATGCCTCAGACCAAGAATTATTGCTTGAAGAGCACATAGATCAAACCGATGTGTTTATCGCCGTCACTAACGACGATGAAGCCAATATTATGTCCGCTCTACTCGCCAAACGTATGGGTGCTAAAAAAGTCATGGTGCTGATCCAACGTGAAGCCTATGTTGATATAGTACAAGAAGCTAACATTGATATCGCCATCTCTCCGCAACAAGCTACTATTTCAGCGCTGCTGACGCATATTCGCCAAGGTGATATTTGTAATGTTTATTCATTGCGCCGTGGTGCAGCAGAAGCCATTGAAGCCATCGCCCATGGTGATTCGAGTACCTCAAAAGTGGTCGGGAAAAAAATTGGTGATATCAAGCTGCCGCCAGGAACCACCATTGGCGCCATTGTTCGTAATGATGAGGTGTTAATGGGCCACGATAGAACGGTAATCGAACAGGGTGACCATGTCATTTTATTCTTGGTCAATAAGAAGTTCATCGGTGACGTAGAAAAGTTATTTCAACCTAGCGCATTTTTCTTTTAAGTTCTTATGCTTAACTTCAAACAAATCATTTTCATTATCGGTATTTTTCTGGCGATACTAACAGGATTTATGCTGGTACCAATGGCTTTTGCACTGTTTTATGCTGAAGAAACCATTGGAGACTTTATGATCTCAGGGTTGTTTACCGGCTTTATCGCCATTCTGTGTATTCAAAATGGCCGACACCATCATTTCAACCTCAACATCCGCGACATGTTTATGCTGACAAGTGTAACTTGGTTTGTGGTCAGCTTATTTGCAGCCTTACCCTTCACGCTTTATCACGGTATTAATTATACCGACGCTTTTTTTGAAACTATGTCAGGCATTACCACCACAGGTTCAACGGTTTTATCTGGTTTAGATAATATGGACCATAGTATTTTAGTCTGGCGTTCATTATTACAATGGCTTGGCGGCATAGGCTTTATTGTCATGGCCGTGGCAATCCTACCGTTTTTGAATGTGGGGGGTATGCGCTTATTTAGGACCGAATCCTCTGATTGGAGTGACAAAACGATCCCCCGCACCCAGCATATGGCTAAACACTTATTCTTGATTTATGCGGCATTAACAATGCTATGTGCATATTCTTATCACCTTGCTGGCATGCACTGGTTTGAGGCAATCAATCATGCAATGACAACATTATCGACCGGAGGATACTCAACCTCAGATAAATCAATGGCCATCTTTTCACATTCGGCTCATTGGGTGAGTATCGTGTTTATGTTGGCAGGCGGATTGCCGTTATTGATGTTTGTACAAACCATACAGCAACGCAGCTTACGCTTATGGAATGATCAACAGGTAAAAGGATTTTTACGCTTTGTGTTACTGGTGTCATTTTCGTTAGCCTTTTGGCTTTGGCAACACCAGCAAATAGACTTTTTAGATGCATTAAGATTAGCCAGCTTCAATGTCATTTCGGTTATCACTACCACAGGTTATGGGTTAACGGACTATCAATCTTGGGGGGCTTTCGCCAGTGTGATATTTCTATTTCTAATGTTTATTGGCAGTTGTTCTGGCTCAACATCTGGTGGGATAAAAATATTTCGTTTCCAAATCGCATTCTCAATTATGCGTCAACAAATTAAACAACAGTTTCATCCTAACGGGGTGTTTAAAGACAAATACAATGGCCATCGTATTCGTGATGATATTGTCCGCTCAATCATGGCGTTTTTTATGCTGATGGTTATCGTGATATTAGTGCTTTCAATTACATTAGTACTGACAGGGTTAGACCCAATGACCAGCTTTACAGGAGCGATTACTGCGGTCACCAACGTCGGACCAGGCCTTGGTCCTATTATTGGCCCAGCAGGAAACTTTGCTCCACTTCCTGACGTAGCAAAATGGGCATTGGCACTAGGAATGTTATTAGGGCGCTTGGAAATACTGACTGTCGCAGTGTTGTTTCACCCTAAATTTTGGCGTTATTAATATTGCTTAGGCAATGACGACTCCAGAAGACGCTAAATGGGTAATATGGTCAGCATAGGCCTTCACATCGTCCCAATCAGTATAATCAATAATTGCAGTAGGATCGGTGGGGCCATCGGTCATCTTCATAATAAGGCGGATCATTAAGCTGTCATACCAAGGCCAAGAAGGATAATCGACTTTACCGGCAATAATTTTGACATCTTGGGGTTTCCACGCCGATAAGGTTAAAAACTTCTGTAAGTATTTATTGTTCTCGGGGATGCGTTTTTCTGGCTTGCGAGCGACGACATTGACGCAAAAAAAACTATTGGGTAACTGCGACAAGTGTCGCTGATTTTCACGAACAAATTCAAACACCGATTTGTGATATGAGCCATATAAGACACAAGCCCCTAACGCAACAGCTTGGTATTTAGACCAATCGATTGGGGTTTTATCTTGAATATTCATCACATCACAATTATCGCCTTGGGATTGAATTTGCTCTGAAATTGCACGGCTAATATGTGCGGTGTGGCCACCCCGAGAATAATACAACACTAAAACATTGGCCATTTTTGATTCTCATTGCTGATTGATTTTCATCAGTTTGGCAAAAAAAGTCTCTTAAAACCCCTGCAAAGATCACAAATTAGAAATGGCTCATATATTTAATCGTTTAAATTGAGATCTCTATGAAGCAAAAGTATTATGATATAGAAAACAAAACTGAACCCAGACTAACTCGCAATTAAAGGTTACATAAGGACACTCATGAAGCAAGATATCGATGTCGCAACGATGCTTATTAATGCCGAAACGGCTGCACAATGGTTAAAAGCCATTGCGAATCCTTACCGCTTAATGATTTTATGTTTATTGTTAGAACAAGAATTAAGTGTCACGGAGTTAAATGAGACAGTGCCGCTGAGCCAATCAGCATTGTCACAGCATTTAGCGGTACTGCGTACCCAAGATTTGGTCAACACTCGTAAGAGCTCACAAGTGGTTTATTACACGCTTAAAAATGAGCAAGTAACCGAAGTTATCTCTATTCTACATCGACGCTACTGCGCTTAACTAACATAAAGGCTTAAATAGCGTTGAGAGTGAATAGTGTGCCCAATAATATGTCATTGGACACGCTGTTGGTGTCATGAGGTTACATTTGCCCTGTTATTTGTTTGGCATAATCATCGACTTTACTCCAATCCGTAAACTCGAACGTTCCCTGTGTATCGGTCGGTCCTTTGGTCATCCACATGATAAATCGGATCATAAACTTATCGAAGAAACCGTAACGAGGGTAATCTATCTTACCCGCAAAGACGCCTAATAGCTGAGGCTTCCAAGCCGAGAGTCCTAAAAACTTCACCATATAAGGATTGGTTTCTGGAGTGTTTTTTTCAGGCTTTCTTGCCACAACGTTTACGCTAAAAAAACTGTTCCGCTTGGTATCGAGTATGGCTTTGTGTTGCTCAACAAACTTGAACAATTCTGGTCGATGTTTGCCATATCGAATACTGGCACCAATAACGACTTTATCGACACAAACTAAATCATCCGCGTCAGCCTCCGCTAGGTTAACCACCCTAACCTGCTCGCCATTTGTCATTAAAATTTGCTTGATTTGCTGACAAATTGCCAGCGTCTGCCCATCGACTGTAGAGTACAGAATTGCAGTTTTCATCATTAATTTTTCCAAAACGTAGGGGTGAATAACACCAATAAGGTGAACACTTCTAATCGACCAAATAACATCGCCATCACCAGTACCCACTTGGCACCGTCTGAAATACTGGCATAATTTGATGCCACATCACCCAGACCGGGTCCTAAGTTATTTAAACTCGCGGCAGTGGCACTGAATGCGGTAATGGCGTCCATGTCCATGGCCATTAAAATCACCATACACGTCACAAATACTAATGCGTAAGCGGAAAAGAATCCCCACACCGCATCAATAATTCTATCGGGTAATACCTTTGAGCCGATCCTAATGGAATACAAAGCCTTAGGATGAACTAATCGTTTTAGCTCACGTGAACCTTGCAAAATAAGTAGAATGAAGCGGATGACTTTCATGCCGCCGCCAGTAGAACCAGCACACCCACCAATAAAACTTGAGAATATTAATAAAATCGGTAAAAACAACGGCCAAGAATGGAAATCTTCAGTACCAAAACCTGCGGTAGTTGAAATCGATACCACTTGGAAGAAGGCATAATCAAGGGTTTTCTCAGGAGTATCGTAAATACCTGACTGGTATAATGTCGCAAAACAGATTGCGGTCAACACCAGTTGCACGGCAATCAAAACCCTAAACTCCGCGTCTTTTAGGTAGACCTTAACGTTAATACCACGGCGAGTAAATGCAGCAAAGTGCAAGCTAAAATTGGCTGCCGCAATGAGCAAGAAAACAGCACAAATCACATTAATTAACGGGCTTTCAAAATAGCCTATACTCGCATCATGAGTAGAAAAACCGCCAATCGCAATGGTCGAAAATGAATGACAAATCGCATCAAATGCATCCATACCAGCAAAGTAGAATGCTAAAGCACAAGCGGTAGTGAGCAAAAAGTATATATACCATAAAGCCTTAGCTGTTTCGGCGATGCGAGGGGTCACTTTAGTGTCTTTAACCGGGCCTGGTACTTCAGCTTTGTACAGCTGCATACCACCAATACCCAACAGCGGTAAAATGGCTACGGCTAAAACGATGATACCCATACCACCCATCCACTGCAGTAAATGGCGATAAAACAATATTGACTTAGGTAAATTATCTAGCCCAACAATCACGGTAGCGCCCGTGGTGGTTAAGGCTGAAAATGATTCAAAAAAACTGTCGGTCCAACTTAAATCGGGGTTATTAGCAAAAATAAACGGCAGCGCACCTATGGATCCCAGCACTGTCCAGAACAGCACCACAATCAAGAAACCTTCACGAGTTCGTAGATCACCTTTTTGATGACGGTTGGGGTACCACAATAAAAAGCCTAAAAAAATACTGACAAAAAAGGCCTGAATAAAAGCAGTACCGCCACCATCTTTATACAAGATAGCCACTAATGCTGACGGCAACATGGTGATTGAAAATAACCCCATCAGCAAACCTGTGATTCTAATAATTGTTTTATATTGCATTAAGGATTCTGTTTAAGTTGTGCTGCGTCGGATTTAACTATTGAGTGACATTCTGGCATAAGTTAGTCATAGCTCAAACTGTAAACGTTACTTGTAGTTGGCCCTGAGTCAGTGTCGCTAATGCTTGATTAAAAGCCTGATGGTGTGATTTAGCCAGCTCAAAGTGTATTTCAACAATGTCGCTAAACATTTTATCCGTCACCACGCCATCATGTTGAGCAACTAAATACTCAACATCAGTTAGTTGTGCATAATGGCACACTAAGCTTGCCCGATACCTTAAATGCTTCACCTGAGTGTGTATTTGCGTTAATCCTTGCTTGATACCCGAAGTATAAGCACGCACTAAACCACCGACACCCAACTTGGTGCCACCAAAATAACGCACCACAATAGCACCAAGCTCACCCATGTTTGCGCCTTGTAAGCACGCTAACATGGGTTTGCCGGCACTACCTGATGGTTCACCATCATCACTGGACCCCATATCAATGGTGTTTTCAGGGCTGCCAGAGACAAAAGCATAACAATAATGATTCGCTCCAGGATATTGCCGCTTTATGTCAGTAAGTGCTAACTTCATATCATTTGGGTGTGGACAATGAAATAACAAAGAGATAAAGCGACTATGCTTTATCTCTTCTTGAATCAATACATTAGCTGTTGGAACTGAATAATATTCAATCAACTAAACCAAACTCTCTTGTCATGTTTTCCACTCGGTTATGATGCACTATCACATTATCTTCAATACGAATACCACCAAATGGACGCAGCTCAGCAACAGTTTGCCAATTAATGGCTAGCTTAGCGGTTGCAGATAGTTGCTCAAGCAAGGTATCGATAATGTAAATACCAGGTTCAATGGTGAGTACCTGATTTGCTGCTAACACTCGGGTGCAACGTAAAAATGGGTGATCATCTGGCGCGGCGACATTAGTACCACGTTCATCATGAGCATAACCGCCCATATCATGGACTTGTAGCCCCAACATATGACCTAAGCCATGGGGGAAAAATGCTCGGGTAATGCCTTGGGCAACTAACTGCTCAACCGTACCATTAGCCAAGCCAAAATCAATCAATAACTGACCAATGTGCTCGTGAGTCGCAATGTGGAGATCGGTGTATTTAACCCCGGGTTTCATGGTGTCAATGATGGCTAATTGCACCTTATTGAGTGCATCAATTAGTTCACAGAATCGGTTTTTTTCAAATGCATAAGTTCTTGTTATATCAGCAGCATAGCCGTGATAACTGGCCCCAGCATCAATGAGAAATGATAAACGCTGTGCTGGGTTTATATGTTCTAAAGCAGTGTAATGCAAAATAGCGGCATTTTGATTTAATGCGACGATATTGCCATAAGGCACTTCGTTTTCACCCTGGCCAATTTCGAGCAAATAACGCTGCTGTATTTCAAACTCGCTAGCGCCATTATAAAAAGCATTTTTGGCCGCTAAATGACCTTTTACGGCAATTTGATTCGCTCGGCGCATGCACTCAAGTTCATATTCGGTTTTATCCGCACGATGAAAATGTAAGTAGTTCATCACAGCATCGGGATTTCGAGAGGTAAATCCTAATACATCTGCAACATCCAAATGCTCACCAACATACGCCCATTGAGTTATCTCTTTGGGTAAATATTCGGCAATATGATCCGCTTTGGTTAATAATTCAATCTCGAAATGCTCAGTCCAAAAGGCATCAGGCAAATCATTCACCTTGTGCCAAAAATCGACCGGACGGTAAAATACTAAACGCGGTTTATCTTGGCCGTTGGCAATAATCCAACAATTAGGATTATCTAAAATCGGCAACCAAGCTTTAAATTGCGGGTTCACTTTAAAGGGATAGTTTAAATCATCTAAAAACTGTCGGTGCGGCTGACCAGAATGAATAACTAATCCTGAAATATTCTCACGCAGACAAATTTCAGCGACTCGACGATTTAGCTCACCGATGTGTGCATGATATAGATGGGCTAACAGATCCATTGAGTATCCCTTTTTTAATAAGTGTTAACTTGATCAGTCTATCACAAACATAAAAACTCCTCCCTAGATGATAAGAAATTAAACGGCCGTTTAAATTGGTTGTTGTAATTTGTCTCATTTAGTCGCACACTGATAATTAGCTGGTCAATAGATGGCCGAAACCGCTGTGATTCAAGCTTGATAACTGCACAGTAAAATAAGATGTGGAAGTCGCTTTTAAGCAATAAGGAAGCAAGCAATGATCTACCAAAGCCCTACCATTCAGGTTGAGTTACTTGAAGATAATATTGCCAAACTGTGCTTTAACGCACAAGGTTCGGTAAACAAATTTGACAGAGAAACCATAGCCTCTCTTGATGCCGCGCTAGACAGCATCAAACAAAACACTGACATTAAAGCCTTATTGCTGACATCAGCAAAAAGCACTTTTATTGTTGGCGCAGACATCACTGAATTCTTAACCCTATTTCAACAAGACGATGCAACCTTGTTAGCTTGGGTTGAACAAGCCAACGCGGTATTCAATAAGCTAGAAGACTTACCGTTCCCAACGGCCTCTGCCGTAAACGGTTTTGCGCTTGGTGGTGGTTGTGAAACCATTTTAGCAACTGACTTACGTGTTGCAGATACCAATGCTCGTATCGGGTTACCAGAAACAAAATTAGGTCTTATTCCTGGTTTTGGTGGCACAGTGCGATTGCCTAGAGTGATTGGTGCAGATAATGCGCTTGAGTGGATCACCACGGCTAAAGATCAACGCCCAGAAGATGCCTTAAAAGTAGGTGCTATTGATGCCGTTGTTGCACCAGAGAATTTACAAGCCGCAGCGATCCAAATGTTGCATGATGCACTTAATGGCAGCCTTGATTGGCAAGCCCGACGTACCAAAAAGCAATCACCATTACAGTTACCAAAGCTTGAAGCCATGATGTCTTTTGCCACAGCGAAAGGCATGGTGTTCTCAGTTGCAGGCAAACATTATCCCGCGCCAATGGCCGCTGTGAATGTTATTGAACACGCTGCAGGTTTAGATCGTGATGGCGCATTAAAAGTGGAAGCACAGGCTTTCATTAAATTGGCTAAAACAGACGTTGCCCAAGCCCTAATTGGTATTTTCTTAAATGACCAATTTGTAAAAGGTAAAGCAAAGAAAGCCGGTAAGCTGGCTCATGATGTAAACCAAGCCGCGGTATTGGGTGCAGGTATCATGGGTGGTGGTATTGCATACCAAAGTGCCAGCAAAGGCACGCCGATTGTCATGAAAGACATCGCTCAGCCAGCATTAGAGTTAGGCTTAAACGAAGCAGCTAAAATCCTTACGACTCAAGTTGCTCGAGGCCGCTCTACGCCAGAGAAAATGGCTAAAGTATTAAACAACATTACTCCTTCATTAGATTATGCCGCCATTAAACATAGCGATATCGTTGTAGAAGCCGTTGTTGAACATCCAAAAGTGAAAGCGACAGTGCTTGCAGAAGTCGAACAATACGTATCTGAAGATGCCATTATTGCGTCAAATACTTCGACCATCTCAATCAATTTATTGGCAAAAAGCCTGAAGAAACCAGAACGTTTCTGCGGTATGCACTTCTTTAACCCTGTGCATAAAATGCCATTAGTTGAAATTATCCGTGGTGAGCATAGCTCTGAAGAAACCATCGCAACCGTAGTGGCTTACGCTAGCAAAATGGGCAAAACCCCAATTGTGGTAAATGATTGCCCAGGCTTCTTCGTTAACCGAGTATTGTTTCCATATTTTGCCGGCTTTAGTGGTCTACTCGCTGAAGGTGCTGATTTTGCTGCTGTCGATAAAGTGATGGAAAAACAGTTTGGCTGGCCTATGGGCCCAGCATACTTACTTGACGTAGTAGGTTTAGATACCGGTCATCACGCCCAAGCTGTAATGGCAGAAGGCTTCCCTGACCGCATGGGTAAAAATGGCAAAGATGCTATCGATATTATGTTTGAAAACAAGCGTCTAGGTCAAAAAAATGCCAAAGGTTTCTATGCTTATTCTGTCGACCGTCGCGGTAAACCGAAGAAAGACATTGATCCAACAAGCTATGAATTATTGCACGCCACTTTTGGTGAATTAAAGGCATTCGAGTCTGATGATATTATCGCTCGTTGTATGATCCCGATGATCATCGAAACCGTCCGTTGTTTAGAAGAAGATATTATTGCATCACCTGCTGAAGGCGATATGGGTCTGGTTTACGGTATTGGTTTCCCACCATTCCGCGGCGGTGTATTCCGTTACTTAGACACCATGGGCGTAGCAAACTTTGTTGCCCTAGCAGACAAATACGCACATCTGGGTGGCTTGTATCAAGTTACCGATGCAATGCGTGCACTTGCAGCCAACAACGGTAGTTACTACCAAGCCTAATTAGCGGGAAAGGAATTAAATCATGAAACAAGCTGTTATCGTAGACTGCATTCGTACCCCAATGGGCCGTTCTAAGGCTGGGGTATTTAGAAATGTACGTGCAGAAACCTTGTCTGCAGAACTAATGAAAGCGCTATTAGTGCGTAACCCACAACTAGACCCTAATGACATTGAAGATGTGATTTGGGGGTGTGTGCAGCAAACCCTTGAACAAGGTTTCAACATTGCTCGTAACGCATCATTATTAGCTGGTATTCCTAAAACAGCTGGCGCCGTTACCGTAAACCGTTTATGTGGTTCGTCAATGGATGCCCTTCACCAAGCGGCTCGTGCCATTATGACCGGCCAAGGTGACACCTTCATTATTGGTGGTGTTGAGCACATGGGTCATGTACCAATGAACCACGGTGTTGATTTCCATCCAGGCCTCGCAAACCGTGTTGCAAAAGCATCAGGCATGATGGGCTTGACCGCTGAAATGTTGGGTAAAATGTATGGTGTTACTCGCGAACAACAAGATGCGTTTGCCGTGCGCTCTCATCAGCGTGCTCATGCAGCAACGATTGAAGGTCGTTTTGCCAAAGAAATTTGGGGTATTGAAGGCCACGACGCAAACGGCACACTGATTAAAGTGATGAATGACGAAGTTATCCGTCCTGAAACAACACTCGAGTCGCTTGCGGGTTTACGTCCGGCATTCGACCCAGTTAACGGTACTGTGACAGCGGGTACATCATCAGCATTATCAGATGGTGCTTCTGCTATGTTGGTCATGGAAGAGTCAAAAGCGCGTGCCCTTGGGTTAACGATTCGAGCTCGTATCCGCTCTATGGCTGTTGCGGGTTGTGATCCAGCCATTATGGGTTACGGCCCAGTACCCGCAACCAAAAAAGCATTAACTCGTGCCGGTTTGTCTGTTGCAGATTTAGACCTTATCGAATTGAATGAAGCCTTTGCTGCACAGTCTTTACCTTGTGTTAAAGATCTTGGCTTGCAAGATGTCGTCGATGAGAAGATTAACCTTAACGGTGGCGCGATTGCATTAGGCCACCCACTAGGTTGTTCAGGCGCACGAATTTCAACAACCCTGATTAACTTAATGGAAGAAAAAGATGCAACACTTGGTCTTGCCACTATGTGTATCGGTTTAGGTCAAGGTATCGCAACCGTATTCGAACGCGTATAAGGTTACCAATGCCAAGCTGATTAATGATCAGTAATAAAAAACGAGCTATTTTGGCTCGTTTTTTTATTTTTTTCTTTTCCTACTTTGGCTAATGTTCCACGTGAAACATGTTTTAGGCAAAATAAAAAACGTTAAAAAAACATAAATTAATAGCAAACTTGGCAAGCATAAATCACAAGAGTAATATTAGCGCTAATTAGATTAGTTAAAATAGATAACACTCAATGACCGATATTTACACCCAAGCACAATACCAACTCGATGCACTTGGACTTCGCTGCCCAGAACCTGTAATGATGATCCGTAAAACCGTTCGAAAAATGGCCGAAGGTGAAACATTACTCATCATTGCAGATGATCCGGCTACGACTCGTGATATCCCCAGTTTTTGTGAATTTATGGACCACACGTTAATTGCCTTCGATATCAGTAAAGCCCCTTACCATTACTTGCTCAAAAAAGGATTGTAAATAATGACTATCACCTTGGAAGCTATCGCATACAAAACGGCAAAACGCGGCGCAATGAAACCCGCTTTATGTGCCAATGTGACCTTAGCGCGAGGGGTGGAAAATGATGTTTTTGGCCGACCAGGCAAACGCCAAGTTACCGTATTGTCGAAACCGCAATGGCAAATAGCCTGCCAACAGGTCAAAACAGATTTAGATTGGTTAACTCGTCGAGCCAATTTATTAATTAACGGCTACCAATTTAGCGCCGCTGATGTTGGCAAAATTATCACCATTGGAACTGAGCTTCGATTGCAGATCACCGGCGAAACCGATCCCTGTAAAAAAATGGAACTCGCGCATGCAGGTCTAGAACAGGCATTAACGCCAGATTGGCGTGGTGGTGTTACGTGTAGAGTCATCAATGGCGGATTAATTCAGCCTGGTGATCTAATCATCCTTAGCTAAGCTGTAAATAATAAATTTAGCCACATTCATTAAATAGAACTCATCTCAAATTAAGCTTGATACATTAATATCTGCAGCACATTTACCCATTTCTATTACTGACGTTATCCCGAAAAACTCATTGCAAACTTCGCTTGCGATGGGTCAACATGATTAAGTTGTTAATATACATCATCAATTGAAACAGAATTGTAGTACCCCTTATGCGTTAATTATGCGATAAAGGGGGCCATTAAATTCATTTCAACCTCATACTTAATATAAGAATTAAGAATAAATGAACTGATTTAACGCTATTCGTAAAATAAAAAACTAGAATAACAAAGCCAACAACAAACTAAAAAAATAACGGATAATTTATGTTTACACAAAAACTAACACCACTTTATACCGCGCTGGCATTAACGTTAGGGCTAAATACAGCAGCCTTTGCTGAAGTTGAAAAAACCAAATGGCTCGTCAATGCGCCTGAAAGTGCACCTCTGACAAAAATAGACATTAATGTTTCTGAAGGTACTTGGATGAATATCAATGTGTCACCAGACGGTAAACACCTTGTGTTTGATCTATTAGGCGACATTTACCAAATACCGATTGCTGGTGGTGAAGCAACCCCACTAGCACAAGGTATTGCTTGGCAAATGCAGCCCGTTTATAGTCCTGATGGTAAATATATTGCTTTTACCTCTGACGAGGATGGCGGCGATAATATTTGGATTATGAATGCCGATGGCACTAATCCCCACCACATTACCACCGAAACGTTCCGTCTATTAAATAGCCCTGCCTGGAGTCCAGACTCACAATACCTGGTGGCCAGAAAACATTTTACCGGTACCCGCAGCTTAGGAGCTGGTGAAGTATGGATGTATCACATCGCAGGGGGTGAAGGCGTTAAACTTACAGAGCGCCCAAATGAACAAAAAGATTTAGGCGAACCCGCTTACTCACCCGATGGGCGTTACATCTACTTCAGCCAAGATGCCACCCCAGGCAAAACCTTTCACTACTCTAAAGACTCAGTTAAAGGCATTTATAAAATAAAGCGTTACGATACTCAGACGGGTGATATAGAAGTCATAATCGAAGGTACCGGTGGTGCAATTCGTCCAACACCAAGTCCTGATGGTAAAACACTGGCATACATCAAACGCGATGGATTCCAATCGACGTTATATTCTGTCGATTTAACCTCAGGTAAAGAAACCAAGCTTTATGACAAGCTTGATCGTGATATGCAGGAAACCTGGGCAATCCATGGTGTTTACCCGACAATGTCATGGACCAATGACAACAAGCACATCGTATTTTGGGCTAAAGGTAAAATAAACAAACTCGACGTAGACAGCAAACAAGTCTGTGACATTCCATTTAGTGTTAAGGCTCAACGAGACATTCAACCCTCGGTCCGTTTTACCCAAAATCTCGACCAAGATGAGTTTAATGTAAAAATGCTACGTATGGCACAAGTGTCACCAGACGGCAACAAAGTGGTGTTTGAGGCTCTAGGTAAAATTTGGATCCGTAATATAAATAATGGTAAAAAAACACGTCTAACGCGTTTAGACGAAGATATAAATGAACTGTTCCCACAATGGTCTCGAGACGGCAAAGATATTGTGTTTACCACTTGGACAGACCAACTACAAGGCACCGTTAGGGTCGTTAGCACCCGTGGTGGCAAAGCTAAAGTACTAACCAGTGAGCCTGGTAAATATGTTGAACCGACCTTTTCACCTAATGGCGACTATGTTGTTTACCGTAAAGCGCGTGGTGGCGACATAACACCACGGACTTGGTCACAAGAACCTGGTTTATATAAAGTCGATATCAAGGGTAAACAGAATACCAAACTAACTGCCAGTGGCCATCAGCCCCAATTTGGCGCGGACCCAGAACGGGTTTACTTTATGGATTCAGATGAGACACCAGAGTTCGCATCCATCGGCATGAATGGTTTTGAAAAACGGACCCATTACACCAGTGAGCATGCCACTGAGTTTCGTCTATCTCCAAACGGTGAGCACTTAGCGTTTGCAGAACGCTTTAGAGTGTATGTGACGCCTTTTGCAAAACACGGTGAAACCATTGCGATTGGCCCTAAAGCCACTAATTTGCCTATCATCCAATTGAGTACCAGAGCAGGTGAAAGCATTAGCTGGAACGGAAAAAACAACCAACTTTATTGGACCTTAGGCCCAGACTTATATCAAGCAGAAGTTGACACTCAATATGGAAAGTCTGAAACCAAAGTTGAACCTACAATCACCTCTCTGGGTTTTAAAGACAACGCTGATGTTCCACGTGGAACCGTGGTGTTTACTGGCGGCAAAGTAATCACCATGGAAAATGACAAGGTGATCGACAATGGTGTTGTCATTGTTAAAGACAATAAAATTGTTAGCGTCGGCGGTGCTAATACCACTATTCCTAAAGACGCCCAAGTCATCGACATCAGCGGCAAAACGATTATGCCAGGCTTATTCGATGCCCACGCTCATGGAGGTCAAGCAGATGATGAAATTATTCCACAGCAAAACTGGGCATTGTATTCAGGTTTATCACTTGGGGTGACCTCGATCCATGATCCATCAAATGACACCACTGAAATATTTGCCGCTTCTGAGCAGCAAAAATCCGGCAGAATTGTTGGGCCACGAATTTTTTCAACCGGTACCATTTTGTATGGCGCAAATCTACCCGGTTACACCTCGCACGTTGACTCGCTCGATGATGCTAAATTCCATTTAGAGCGTCTTAAAAAAGTTGGTGCCTTTAGTGTTAAAAGCTATAACCAACCACGTCGCGATCAGCGCCAGCAAATTATCGCCGCGGCACGCGAACTTGAAATGATGGTGGTACCAGAAGGCGGCAGTTTATTACAACATAACTTGTCAATGATTGCCGATGGCCACACAACGGTAGAGCACTCATTACCCGTTGCCTCGATTTATAACGACATCAAACAATTTTGGAGCCAGACGGAAGTCCATTACACCCCGACACTGGTTGTCGCCTATGGTGGTATTTCCGGCGAAAACTACTGGTATGACAAAACCGATGTTTGGGCTCACCCTCGGCTAAGCATGTATGTACCACACGATATTTTAGATGCACGTTCAATGCGCAGAACCACAGCACCCGACGCACATTACAACCACTTTAACGTGGCGCGTGTAGCAAATGAACTCAATGAACTCGGCGTAAAACCCAATATTGGTGCACACGGTCAACGTGAAGGTCTAGCCGCTCACTGGGAAATGTGGATGTTTGCTCAAGGTGGAATGAGTAATATGGAGGTGTTAAAAACCGCGACCATAAATCCTGCTATTACCTTTGGAATGGACCATCAACTAGGTTCTATTAAAGTCGGTAAGTTGGCAGACTTAATAGTGGTTGATGGCGATCCATTAGCCGATATCAGAACTACTGATAAAGTCACTTATACCATGGTCAATGGTAAGTTGTTTAACTCAGAAACCATGGATCAACTAAATGGTGATAAACACCAACGTAAACCATTTTTCTTCGAGAAAATCTAAACCAGTTAATATGTTAACTTACAATAAAGTGACTTAGACAAAAAAGGGCTGTTCCACGTGGAACAGCCCTTTTTATTATCGATCAAGACTCATTAAAACTGCCCATAACAATGACAATCTGTGGTGTGGTCATTAACCATCCCCACCGCCTGCATAAACGCATAGCAAATTGTGGGCCCGACAAAATTAAAGCCAAGCTTTTTTAATGCCTTAGACATAGCTTCAGACTCAGGAGTTTGCACTGGAACTTGACTCAATGATTCAAACTGATTAACGTTAGGCGAACCGCCGACAAAATCCCACAAAAAAGTAGCAAAATCATTACCCTGCTCTACAAAAGCCATATAGGCTTTGGCATTTTTGATGATCGAGTTTATTTTAAGTCGATTACGCACAATACCCGGTTCAAGCATTAATGCTTCCACCTTGTGTTGATCATATTGGGCAATAATACTGGGCTCAAAATTGGCAAAAAATTGCTCATAGTTTTGCTGCTTTTTTAAAATAGTAAGCCACGATAATCCAGCCTGCTGACCGTCTAAACATAACTTAGCAAAAAGCTGTTTGGGATCAAATTGAGGTCGTCCCCAAACCGTATCGTGGTATTGCTGATATAAAGGATCTTCACTTACCCAACCACATCGGTTAACTTGCATACTAGAGTCCCATTAACGTTTTTATGTATACGTTAAAAAATAACCTACATCTGCCTTGCTCGACAAGGTATAATCATAACCATTTTCTATTAATAGCCTGACAGTAGTAGACATGACGACGAAACACGACGTAAAGACATTTCAGGGTTTTATTCTAACCCTTCAGGAATATTGGGCGCAACAAGGTTGCGCTATTGTTCAACCTCTGGATATGGAAGTTGGCGCTGGTACTTTTCACCCGCAGACGTTCTTGCGTTCATTAGGCCCAGAGCCAATGAGCAGTGCATATGTGCAACCGTCTCGCCGTCCTACTGATGGACGTTATGGTGAAAACCCTAATCGCCTACAACATTACTATCAATTCCAAGTAGTCCTCAAGCCATCGCCAGACAACATCCAAGAACTTTATCTTGGCTCACTTGAAGCCCTCGGCATTGATACCCAAATACATGATATTCGCTTTGTTGAAGACAATTGGGAATCACCAACATTAGGTGCTTGGGGATTGGGCTGGGAAATCTGGCTTAATGGAATGGAAGTGACTCAGTTTACTTATTTCCAGCAAGTCGGCGGCATTGAATGCAGCCCCGTTACCGGTGAGATCACTTACGGACTTGAGCGTCTAGCGATGTATATTCAAGAAGTTGATAGTGTATACGATCTTGTTTGGACCGACGGACCTTTAGGTCGTGTCACTTATGGTGATATTTTCCATCAGAACGAAGTTGAGCAATCAACTTATAACTTTGAACATGCCGATGTCGACTTTATGTTCACCCTGTTCGACCAGTGTGAAAAAATGTGCCATCACCTTTTATCACTCGAAAAACCGCTACCATTACCTGCTTACGAGCAAGTCATGAAAGCATCACATGCTTTCAACTTACTTGATGCTCGCCATGCTATATCAGTTACCGAACGCCAGCGTTATATTCTTCGCGTTCGCACGATGGCAAAAGGTGTTGCAGAATCTTATTATCAAGCACGTGAAGCTCTTGGCTTCCCAATGTGTAAGTAGAGGTAACGAATGAATTTTGAAAACTTACTCATTGAAATTGGTACCGAAGAGTTACCGCCAAAGTCACTGCGCACTTTAGCCGAATCATTTCTAGCAAACTTTACCGATGAATTAACCAAAGCAGATTTACCTTTTGAATCTGCAACTTGGTACGCAGCCCCTCGACGTTTAGCGATTAATGTCATTGGTTTAGCACAAGCTCAAGCCGATAAAGTGATTGAAAAACGTGGACCCGCAGTCAGTTCAGCATTTGATGCAGACGGTAATCCAACTAAAGCAGCACAAGGTTGGGCGCGTGGTAACGGTATTACTGTTGAACAGGCCGAACGTTTAGTGACCGATAAAGGTGAATGGTTAGTTCATCAAGCTAAAGTAGTTGGCGTTGAAACAAAAAGCTTAATTACTGACATGGCACAGCGAGCGTTAGACAAGTTACCTATTCCAAAACGAATGCGTTGGGGTTACAACAAAACGCAGTTTATTCGCCCTGTGCACACAGTGACCATGTTACTAGGTAGCGAAATAGTTTCTGGCGAATTACTTGGGATTAAATCTGACCGCGTAATTCGCGGACATCGCTTTATGGGCCAAGCGAGCTTTGAATTGGATCATGCAGACAACTACCTCGCCGCGCTTAAAGAGCAAGGAAAAGTCCTTGCCGATTATCACCTGCGTAAATCACTGATTAAAGCCGATGCTGAAGCCGCTGCAGCCAAATTAGGCGGCGTTGCCGATATTGAAGACAGCTTATTAGAAGAAGTGGCCTCATTAGTTGAATGGCCAATTGTATTGACGGCCAGTTTTGAAGAAAAGTTTTTAGATGTGCCTTCTGAAGCCTTGGTTTACACCATGAAAGGTGACCAAAAATACTTCCCCGTATTTGATAAAGCAGGCAAGCTACTGCCTAACTTTATTTTTGTTACCAACATCGAATCAAAAGATCCACAACAGATTATATCAGGTAACGAAAAAGTGGTGCGCCCTCGTCTTGCTGATGCAGAGTTTTTCTTTAATACTGATAAGAAACAAAAGCTTGAATCTCGTATTGATAGCTTGGAAACTGTGGTATTTCAAAAACAACTGGGCACATTAAAGGCCCGAGTTGAGCGTATTTCAACGCTAGCTGGTTTCATTGCAACGCAAATGAACGACAATGGTGTAAACACTAATAGTGCTGATGCCAGCCGCGCCGGTTTATTGTCTAAAGCCGATCTTATGACCAATATGGTTATGGAGTTTACCGACACTCAAGGCACTATGGGCATGCATTATGCCCGTTTAGACGGCGAAGAAGAAGCCGTTGCCGTGGCGCTTGAAGAGCAATACAAACCTAAGTTTTCTGGGGATACAGTACCAACAGCAAGCGTATCATGTGCCGTTGCGTTAGCTGAAAAGCTCGATACTTTAGTGGGTATTTTTAGTATTGGCCAAGCTCCAAAAGGGGCGGCTGACCCATTTGCCCTTCGCCGTGCAGCCATTGGTATTTTACGCATTATCGTTGAAAACAAACTGCCACTCGACTTAGTTGAATTAATAGCTAAAGCTCAAGCATTGCACGCAGCTAACGTGACTAATGCCAATAGCGGCGAAGATGTCCTTGAGTTCCTGCTCGCACGTTTCCGTGCTTGGTACCAAGATAAAGGCATTCAAGTCAATGTTATTTTGGCCGTACTTGCTCGTCGCCCTACTCGTCCAGCAGACTTTGACAGCCGTATTAATGCTGTTTCTCACTTCCGTGGTTTAGACGCTTCTACCGCGCTTGCAGCAGCGAATAAACGGGTATCGAATATTCTGGCTAAAGTTGAAGGTAAACTGCCTGAAACCATCAACCAAGCACTATTAACCGAAACAGCAGAAAAAGCCTTAGCCGACAAACTAGCACAACTGCAACCGCAGTTAGCCCCCTTGTTTGCCAATGGCGATTACCAACAAGCATTAACCTTGCTAGCTGACTTACGCGAAAGTGTCGATCTGTTTTTTGAAGATGTGATGGTAATGGCTGATGATGAAGCATTGAAAAATAATCGTTTAGCCTTATTAACCAATCTTCGTGAGCAGTTCTTACACGTTGCAGATATTTCATTACTGCAATAGTTTGCTTCAGCTGCCACTAAAATGAAGTGACAAAGCGCCGAAAGGCGCTTTTTTATGGGCGTTATACTCATTAAGCCTAAACTTGGGGTCATAAATGGTTATAAAACTGCTCCTATTCCCGGACTGAGGTTAATTTAAAATTGCATAAGCTTTTGATGTAATGCAATAAAATCTTCTTCGTTACACTCTACTTGAGCTAACAAAACCGTTAATGCCGGTTTAGGTAATTTATCGACTTGCTTTAGCATTGAGCACTCACTAATAATATTAGCTTTCCAGACTAGCAGTGCCATATCGTCTGTAGGCTTAATATTACTATTGGCAAGGAGAGTTAATGGCGTTTCAAAGTGTTGTGGTAGTTGCCAATAACGGGCTAAAAGCGCACTCAGGGTTAACGACTTTGTGGTCATGACCTGCTTAAATAGCTGTGAGTTAGGCTGATCTCCAGGTTCAGCTTGATAAAAAGCATCTACCAGCATTTTAAAAATAGCAATTTTACCGACATCATGGAGCAAGCCCAAAAGAAAAGCACTGTCACGCTGATCAGGCTTGGCTAACTCGCTGGCCAAGAAAGCCACTTGCATAGAGTGGCGCCAAATTTCAGCGCCGAACCGTCTAAAATAAATAGGTTTTATATCTATCAACTGACGGGCTAAACACGCGGTAATAAATTGCCTTAATTGCTGTCGACCCACTTGAACTAATGCTTGCTGAATACTACTAACATCACTATTCGCTCGTTTGAAAGCGGATGAATTACAAAGTTTAAGGACTTCAACACACAATAATGGATCTTGCTCAATGAGTTTTATTAACGCTTGGGTTTCAATACTGTCATCGGCAAGTTTTTTATCGAGTTCCAGTATTTTACTGGGTAGCTTTAATACGTTTTCTGCAATCGATTGAGGTGAGCTTAATGCCTGTTCAATATTTCGCATCACGCTACGCTCTAAATTATTGGCGATCCCGGTTACTGTCGTTTGTTGGTTTGAAAATAACAAACTATAAAATAAACTAGACAAGTCTAACTGTGATTCAGCGGCTTGATTTACGGTGATCTCAATTGCAGGGACTGGCGCTTTCGGTTTAGTTTGTTGACGTTTCTCTACTGTGGTTATGCCAGTAAATTTGACTTGTTCATTGTGGTCACGAAAATTAAATAAATTTTTAAAAAAACTAATAACCACGATTACAAACCTTATAAGCTGTTGATTAATTGCTATATTGATTATAATAGCAATCAATATAGTAAAAAAATGGGTGCCAAAGGCACCCATTTACACACATAATTTATGTTATACGTCTAAGTTTGCAACATTAAGCGCATTGGTTTCAATAAACTCACGACGCGGCTCAACTTGGTCGCCCATCAAACACGTAAAGAGCTGATCTGCAGCAACTGCATCTTCAATAGTCACACGTAACATACGACGGGATTCCGGATCCATTGTGGTTTCCCATAACTGTTCAGGGTTCATTTCACCCAAACCTTTATAGCGTTGAATATAAAGACCGCGTTTCGCTTCACTAATCGTCCAATCTAGCGCTTCTAAGAAACTTTCAACGTCTTTAACACGTTCGCCACGTTGTACGTAACCGCCTTCTTCAATCATACCGTGTAACGCAGCACCTAATTTAGCCATACGTTGGTAATCCGTTGACGTGAAGAAGTCATGACCAAATAGATAGCTGAAATCAATACCGTGTTTACGGATTGTCACACTAGGAGTGTAAACCTTACGTTCAGGATCAAGCATGACATTCGCAGTGTAGATAATGCCACTATTTTCACGCTCAACTAATGCCGCAATAAAGTCATTGCACCATGTGGTCATTTTCGCTTCGTCATTCAACACATCCGCGGTGACTTCTGGGTGATACAACATACGGTCAAGTAAGTTGGACGGGAAGCGTTTTTCTAGACGCTTAATGATGCGTTCAACTTCACGATACTGCGCCACCAAGCGCTCTAATGGCTCACCAGACATACCAAAAGCACCTTTGCTTGGGTAAATACTTGTACCATCAAGTGCTTGAGTAGTTAAATATTCCGTTAACGCGGGTTCGTCTTTTAAATATTGTTCTTGCTTACCTTTTTTTACTTTAAAGAGCGGTGGTTGAGCAATATAAATATATCCACGTTCGATCAATTCTGGCATTTGACGGAAGAAAAAGGTCAGTAGCAAGGTACGGATGTGTGAACCGTCGACATCAGCATCGGTCATGATAATGATATTGTGATAACGGGTCTTATCAGGGTTATACTCATCACGGCCAATACCACAACCTAATGCCGTGATCAGTGTTGCCACTTCTTGAGACGATAACATTTTGTCAAAACGCGCTTTTTCTACGTTTAAGATTTTACCTTTCAGTGGAAGAATAGCTTGGTTTTTACGATTACGCCCCTGCTTGGCAGATCCGCCAGCAGAGTCCCCTTCCACTATATATATTTCAGAAAGACCAGGGTCTTTCTCTTGGCAATCAGCTAACTTACCAGGCAAACCACCTAAATCTAATGCGCCTTTACGACGAGTCATTTCACGCGCTTTACGAGCCGCTTCGCGCGCCCGTGAAGCGTCAACAATCTTGCCAACAATTAATTTAGCATCTGCTGGGTTTTCTAATAGGTAATCGTTTAACTGCTCACCCATCGTTTGCTCAACAGCGCTTTTCACTTCGCTAGAAACAAGTTTATCTTTCGTTTGCGAGCTAAACTTTGGATCCGGTACTTTAACAGAAATAACCGCAGTTAAGCCTTCGCGCGCATCATCACCGGTGGCGTTGGTTTTACCTTTTTTGTTATAACCTTCACGTTCCATGTAGTTATTCAAGTTACGCGTCAATGCTCCACGGAAACCGGCTAAGTGAGTACCACCATCGCGCTGAGGAATATTATTGGTAAAACAATAAATATTTTCTTGATAACCATCGTTCCACTGCATTGCCACTTCAACGGTAATACCGTCTTCGCGTTCGTGTGCAAAATGGAATACATCTTTGTTAATCGGCGTTTTGTTACGGTTTAAGTAGTCAACAAAGGCTCTAATACCACCTTCATATCTAAAGAACTCATCTTTATTCTCGAGCTCGTCAACTAAACGAATGCCCACACCAGAGTTCAAGAATGAGAGTTCACGTACTCGTTTGGCTAAAATTTCAAAATGGAATTCAAGATTATTAGTAAACGTCTCACTGCTTGGCCAAAAACGGAGTTCGGTGCCGGTTGTCACCGCATCGCCGATTTCTTTGATAGGCGCATCAGGTACACCATGAGTATAAAACTGCTCATAGATTTTACCTGCACGACGAATAGTTAACTGCAGCTTTCGCGATAAAGCATTAACGACCGAAACACCCACACCGTGAAGTCCACCAGAGACTTTGTATGAGTTGTCATCAAACTTACCACCAGCATGAAGTACGGTCATAATCACTTCAGCAGCAGAGATACCCTCTTCCTCATGTATCGAAACAGGAATACCACGACCATCGTCTTTTACTGAGACTGAACCATCGGAATGAATGGTAATGGTGATTTCGCTACAATGGCCTGCTAAAGCTTCATCGATAGAGTTATCAACCACTTCGAATACCATGTGATGAAGACCTGTGCCATCATCAGTATCACCAATGTACATACCAGGTCTCTTACGGACTGCATCAAGGCCTTTTAATACCTTGATACTCGAAGAATCGTAACTATTCTCTGACATATTTATCTCTCGTTGTTATTCAATAACTGTTACCAGCCCTTGTTCCACATGAAACGTCCTGTTTGGAGGGCTAGATAACGAATCGACTATTGTTAGCGGATCAATCGCGGTGACAAATATTTGTGCACCGGTTTCGGTTAACTGCTGAAGCAATAGCTGCCTATGCTGTGCATCCAACTCTGACGGTAAATCGTCAACCAGATAAATACTGTTTTTATCTAGCTGTTGTTTGAGCAACTTTCCCTGTGCAATACGTAGTGCACAGACTAATAATTTTAATTGTCCACGGGACAACGCATCCTGCGCGGGTAAAGTACCCACACGCAAACGTAAGTCTGCTTTATGGGGCCCGCTACCCGTATTACCTGCGGCTAAATCTCTTGAGTATTGGTTTTCAAGTAATTGTGAAAAATCCGTTTTACTGTCCCATCCTCGGGTAAAAGAAACCTTAATATCAATATGAGGTAAAAACACTCCGATTATACCCTTTAGTAGCCCATTTAACGAGTCTACATATTGATTTCGTATATCGGTAACCTGTTCAGCATACCGCACCAACTCCTTATCCCAAAATTGTATTTGGCTATAGGGTGATTGATTTCTAAGTAATTGATTGCGCTGCTTTAATACCTTCCTGGTATTCACCCAAGCTTGATAAAAATACGGGTCGGAATGAAATGCCCCCCAATCGATAAATTGACGGCGAGCTTTAGGTCCCTCGAACAATAAAGAAAAACTTTCTGGAGTAATAACTTGAATGGGCAAAGTATCGGCCAACGTTGATAAACGCTTCACTTTCTCGCCATTGATTTTAACTTCAATCTCACCACTTCGATGGCGACGTAAACCAATTTTATAGTCTCTGTCGGCGTCAATTAACTGGGCAAATAGGGTCAGTTTATCGTCATCATGGTTGATCACCCGTTGCGATAAGTGGCTGCGAAACGAGCGGCCCATACCCAAAAAGTAAATGGCTTCAAGAATACTGGTTTTGCCACTGCCATTTTGACCGTAAATCAAATTTAAGCCATCACAAGGCTGTAATGACGCAGAGGTAATGTTACGAAATGAACCAATGGTAAGACGCGATAAACTCATGTAGACCTATTTGTGATAACCAGAATAAATAATCCTATATAGACAAAGAAGGTGCCTTACAGCACCTTAATAAACAATCAGACGATAACCCGTTAAAGACGCATAGGCATCACCACATACATAGAATCTTCTTCTTTGTGGTTCTCAATCAAAGCACTCGAATTACCATCAATTAAGGTAATACGCACTTCATCGCTGGCTAAGTTATTTAACACATCAAGTAGATAGCTGACGTTAAAACCAATTTCTAAATTATCAGAGTCATAATCAACATCAATGATTTCTTCAGCTTCTTCTTGCTCTGGGTTATTAGCAGTAATTTTCAATAACCCAGGTTCAAGCTGAATACGAACCCCACGGAATTTTTCATTCGACAAAATAGAGGCGCGGGTTAATGCTTGTTTTAGCTGATTTCGGCTGGCAATGACCACTTTAGTGCCACCCTTAGGTAACACTCTACGATAATCAGGGAAGCGACCATCAACGAGCTTACTGGTAAACACAGCGGAGGTAGTCACGGCCCGAATGGCATTATCACCAATCGCAATGGTAATGTCCTGATCGTCACTGTCGAGCAAGCGTGCCATTTCAACCACCCCTTTGCGAGGCACAATCACTTGTTTTTCAGGTAATGAGATATCTAACGTGCGATGACTTAGCGCTAAACGGTGTCCGTCTGTGGCTATAGCACGTAAAACATTACCTTCGGTTTCAAATAACAAACCGTTAAGGTAATAACGCACATCTTGGTTAGCCATTGAGAACTGAGTTGAATCGATAATCGACTTCAACACGCCTTGCTTTAAGCTAAATTCGATATCTGCTTGGAATTCTTCAACGTTGGGGTAATCTTCAGCAGGCAATGTTGCCAATGAAAAACGGCTACGACCGGAACGCAATAACCATTTATTATCTTGCTGTTCGACTTTTAATTCACTTTGCTCTGGTAATGACTTAACAATATCCAGCAATTTTTTGGCTGGAACGGTGGTACGACCGATATCAATATCACCATGAATTGCCACTTGGCCCACTAACTCAACTTCTAAATCAGTGCCCGTTAGCTTAAGTGAGGACTCACTAACTTCAACTAATAAGTTGGCTAAAATAGGTAAATTGTGTCTGCGTTCTACCGCGCCACACACTAGCTGCAACGGTTTTAACAGGGCGTCCCTATCAATTGAAAATTTCATCGTGTCTACAATCCCTGAATTAAGAAGACAAAGTTCTAATCAAGTTAGCATAATCTTCTTTAATGTCATGACTCTCTTCGCGCAGTTGGGCGATTTTACGACAAGCATGCAATACTGTCGTATGGTCACGACCACCAAAAGCATCACCAATTTCCGGTAAACTTTGGTTAGTAAGTTCTTTAGATAGCGCCATCGCCACTTGTCTAGGCCTTGCCACACTGCGAGAACGGCGTTTAGACAGCATATCTGCCATTTTTATTTTATAGTACTCAGCAACAGTCTTCTGAATATTATCTATAGTGACTAATTTTTCTTGCAGTGCCAAGAGATCTCTTAATGCTTCGCGCACAAAGTCGATGGTGATAGGACGTCCAGTGAAGTTAGCATTAGCAATCACACGGTTTAGTGCACCTTCTAATTCACGTACATTTGAACGTAAACGCTTGGCAATAAAGAAAGCCACTTCATCGGGTAAATTAATGCCATTCTCTTGTGCTTTACGCATTAAAATCGCCACGCGGGTTTCTAACTCCGGCGGTTCAATCGCTACGGTTAACCCCCAACCAAAACGTGATTTTAAGCGATCTTCTACCCCGTCGATCTCTTTAGGATAACGATCAGAGGTTAAAATAATTTGATGATTACCTTCTAGTAAAGCATTGAAGGTATGAAAAAATTCTTCTTGTGAACGATCTTTATTGGCAAAAAATTGAATATCATCAATAAATAACGCGTCTACGCTGCGGTAATAACGTTTAAATTCTTCAATGGCGTTATTTTGTAAGGCCTTAACCATGTCCTGTACAAAACGCTCAGAATGCATATATACCACTTTAGCATTAGGATTGTTTTTAATAATGCCATTGGCCACAGCATGCAGTAAATGGGTTTTACCTAAACCGGTTCCGCCATATAAAAATAACGGATTATAAGCACCACCAGGATTTTCAGATACTTGCAATGCCGCAGCTTTACCTAATTGGTTCGATTTACCTTCAACAAAATTATCAAACTGATATGTTGGGTTAATATTACTGCGGTGGTTGGGATTGATAATCGGTTCGGCCTGGGTATTAAAAGACGTCGTTCCCACTTGGGCTTTCGTTTGACGATTCACAGGCTTAGCAGCTACAGGCGCTGGCGCAACTTGGCGTGCAGAAGGACGGCTACCAATATCAAAACGTAACTTGGGTGCATTACCGCCCATTTGTTCAGTAAAAAATTGATTAATGATATTGATGTATTTATCGCGTACCCAATCCAGCACAAAACGATTTGGCGCATACAAAACCAATGTATCACCATCCATTTCAGCCTGTAACGGACGGATCCACATACTGAACTGCTGCGCTGATAACTCGTCTTGCAGTCTGCCGATACATTGTTGCCAAAGTGAAACCGCCACTTATTTATCCCCAAATATCTTTAAACAAAGGAGATGTATTCTATAGTGAGATCACTATGATCGCTATCCTTAAAAGCAGATTTATCCCCAGCGTGATCATTCTATGTATAAATCGATGATCATCAAAGATCGAAAACGATCGATTAATTGTGAATTTCAAGCAAATCCAGCTTTATTAACCGATCCACCTTGATCTATAATAGCGATTCTTTGATCTACTGAAACAATGAAAGATCCACAAGATATAGTGTCTGTACACAGACTTATCCACATCTTATGGTGCTTAATCGTTAGTAGCTTCAAATAAAGATTGGCATAAATTTATTATATAAGTACTTTCGTTATTGACGACAGTACTTAAAGTGATTACAATTCTGCCTCTTTTTTACCCTTAACTCTAATTTTGGAGATAAGGAAAATTCACTAACAAAGACGGATTGCCATAATGAGTAAACGTACTTTTCAACCTAGCAACCTGAAGCGCAAGCGTTCTCACGGCTTCCGCGCTCGTATGGCTACTGTAGGTGGCCGTAAGGTACTTGCACGTCGTCGTGCGAAAGGTCGCACTCGTTTATCTGCATAAGTAGATAACCAGGTGACTAGCTATACCTTTTCGCGGGAGTTACGTTTGTTAACTCCCGCGCAATTTAAATCTGTATTCTCCAATCCAATCAAAGCATCCTCTGCTGAAATAACTCTGCTCGCAATTCCAAATTCAGAGCAACATCCTCGTTTAGGGTTAACCGTTGCAAAACGTTTTGTTAAACGTGCAAACCAACGTAATCGTATCAAACGTGTGATAAGAGATAGTTTTCGTTTACATCAACACGACATCCCAGATATAGATATCGTTGTATTAGTCAGAAATGGCGTGATGGAAATGGAAAATGCAGAACTACACAAATTAGTAGAAAAGCTATGGCGCAAACTCAGTCGCCGTTACAATGGCTAGCAACTACGGTTATCCGTGGTTACCAAATTATTATCAGCCCTTTATTGGGACCGCGTTGTCGGTTTAATCCAACTTGTTCTTATTACGCTATAGAAGCAATAAAAACACATGGAACACTAAAAGGTAGTTGGTTTGCAATAAAACGCATATTAAAATGTCACCCTTTACATGCAGGCGGTAGTGATCCCGTCCCCCCTAAAAATGACAGGTGTAATAAATAGGCTATGGAATCTCAACGCAATATATTGCTAATCGGTCTGCTGTTTGTCAGCTTTTTAATGTGGCAACAATGGCAAACAGATAAAGCACCACAACCGGCAGCAGCACAAACTGTTAGCCAAACTAACGCCGCCCCACAACACAGTGATGACGTTCCAGAAGCAGATGTTATTGGGGTACAAGAAGAATTACCTGCAACTAAAAACCTTATTAGCGTTAAAACCGATAAGCTTGTTATTAAAATAAGCCCTATTGGTGGTGACATTGTTTATGCCGCATTAGTGGAACATAAACGCGAAATAGACAGTAACGACCCTTTCGTTATTTTAGATCAGCAAAATGATTTCACTTATATCGCTCAAAGTGGCCTTATTGGTCGTGATGGTATTGATAGTAGTGCTAATGGTCGTGCAACTTATAATGTTCAAGCCAGTTCATATTTTTTAGCTGAAGACAAAGACACATTAACAGTGCCATTTACTTTTACAGCAGACAACGGTGTCACCTACGTAAAAACCTTTACGTTTACCCGTGGTCAGTATGATGTCGGCGTAGATTACACTATCAACAACACCTCAACGGCACCGTTACAAGTGCAAATGTATGGTCAAATTAAGCAAACGATTAAAGAATCAGAAAGCAGCATGATTATGCCGACTTATCGTGGTGGTGCTTTCTCGTCTGAAGATACTCGTTATGAGAAATATAATTTTGACGATATGGCTGATAAGAATCTTGCTAAAGTCACATTAGGTGGTTGGGCAGCAATGCTACAACATTACTTTGTGTCAGCTTGGGTTCCGCCAGCAATAGATTCAAACACCATTTTCTCAAGAGTCTCTGGTGGTCTAGCCAATATAGGTTTTCGCGGCGCGGTATATGATATTGCACCAGGCGTCACACAAGATATTAGCTCACAGTTTTATGTCGGCCCTAAAAATCAAAAAGCGCTTTCAGCTATTTCTGAAACCTTAAACTTGGTTGTTGATTACGGTTTCTTATGGTGGTTAGCCATTCCAATCCATTGGTTATTGATGTTCTATCAATCATTTGTGGGTAACTGGGGTGTAGCAATTATTTTGATTACCCTAACGGTACGTGGTGGCTTATATCCCCTGACCAAGAAGCAATACACTTCGATGGCCAAAATGCGTAATCTGCAGCCAAAAATGACTGAGATGAAAGAACGCTTTGGCGATGACCGTCAGAAGATGGGTCAAGCGATGATGGAGCTGTACAAGAAAGAGAAAGTAAACCCTATGGGAGGTTGCTTACCTATTTTGTTACAGATGCCAATCTTTATCGCGCTTTACTGGGTGCTGCTAGAAAGCTATGAATTACGCCATGCGCCATTCATGCTATGGATTAACGACTTATCGGTACAAGATCCATACTACGTCTTGCCATTATTAATGGGCTTGTCGATGTTTTTAATGCAGAAAATGCAACCGGTTGCGCCAACGATGGATCCTATGCAAGTAAAAATGATGCAGTGGATGCCCGTTATCTTTACCGTCTTCTTCTTATGGTTCCCAGCAGGTCTAGTACTTTACTGGTTAGTAGGTAACTTAGTTGCCATTACTCAGCAGAAGATTATTTATGCCGGCCTTGAGAAAAATGGCATAAAATAAGCCTAAGCTCAATGTTGTATAACTGATTAAAAAGGCGGCTGATTAGCCGCCTTTTCCTTTATCAATTTTATAGGTACTACCGTGACAACAGACACTATTGTGGCACAAGCGACCGCCCCCGGACGAGGTGGCGTAGGCATCATTCGTATTTCTGGTAACTTAGCCACTAATGTTGCAACCGCCATTATTGGCCATGTGCCAAAAACGCGTTACGCTGAATATTGTGACTTTAACAGTGCTGACAGTAAGGTTATTGACCAAGGTATTGCGCTATTTTTTAAAGGACCCAATTCCTTTACTGGCGAAGATGTACTTGAACTACAAGGTCATGGTGGTCAAATTGTGCTCGACATGCTAATCAAGCGCGTCATGGAAATCGATGGTATTCGCATTGCTAGACCAGGTGAATTCAGCGAACAAGCCTTTATGAACGATAAGCTCGATTTAACTCAGGCAGAAGCCATTGCAGACTTAATCGATGCCACCAGTGAACAGGCTGCGAAAAGTGCATTGTTGTCACTACAAGGTGAATTCTCAAAAGAAGTCTATGAGCTTGTCGACCAAGTCACCAACCTACGTTTATATGTGGAAGCCGCAATTGATTTCCCCGATGACGAAGTCGATTTTTTATCCGATGGTAAAATCGCCAACGCGTTATATAAAATCATCAATAAATTAGACACGGTACAAGCCAGCGCCAAGCAAGGTTCTATTATCCGCGAAGGCATGAAAGTTGTTATTGCCGGTCGCCCAAATGCCGGTAAATCTAGCTTACTGAATGCGTTAGCAGGTAAAGAATCGGCTATTGTAACGGAAGTTGCCGGTACGACTCGCGACGTGCTACGCGAACACATTCACTTAGACGGTATGCCACTTCACATAATAGATACAGCAGGATTACGAGATACGCTCGACACTGTTGAAAAAATTGGTATTGAACGCGCATGGGCCGAAATAGCCGCAGCAGATAGAGTATTGTTTATGGTCGATGGCACCACAACCGATGCCGTGAACCCTCACGAGATTTGGCCAGATTTTATCGACCGCCTACCGGCAAAACTTGGGGTTACAGTCGTACGTAATAAAGCCGATTTAACCGGTGAAACCTTAGACAAAACCGAAGAACAGGGCAATAACGTTTATCGGATATCGGCCAAAACAGGTTTAGGTGTTGATGAGTTAAAGCAACATCTCAAATCATTAATGGGTTACCAAAGTAACTTAGAGGGTGGCTTTATTGCCCGTCGTCGCCATTTAGAAGCACTCGATCTTGCCGCAAGTCACTTACAGCTAGGTAAAGAACAGCTTGAAGTGTATTTAGCCGGTGAATTACTGGCTGAAGAGCTTCGAATGACACAAATAGCCTTATCTGAAATCACCGGTAAATTTACCTCAGATGATTTGCTCGGCAAGATTTTTAGTTCATTTTGTATCGGTAAATAAGTAGACAATATTAATGACAACACTCGCTAACCAAGTTGTGGTGCTCGATTTTGAAACCACAGGTTTGTCACCCGATAATGGTGACCGTGCCATTGAAATCGGCGCGGTAAAATTGGTCGATGGTCAAATAGTCGATACCTTTCAGGAACTTATTAATCCTGGTCGGCGAGTCAATAGCTTTATTGAACAATACACAGGTATCAGCAACGACATGCTCAAACATGCCCCAGTGTCAAAGCAAGTAATGGGACAATTTGCCAAATTTATCGATGGATTTAATTTGGTGGCACACAATGCCAGCTTTGATAAGAAGTTTCTCGATGCTGAATTTAGCCAACACAAGCTGAAATATTCAGGGATCTTTTGCTGCTCTTTATTGTTATCTCGCCGCATAAGCCAAGATGCCCCCAATCATAAGCTCGGCACGCTAGTGGATCATCATCAGTTACCTAACGATGGCGTATTTCACCGCGCATTAGCCGACGCCACCATGACAAGTCATTTATGGTTACATCAAATAGAAGTATTGCAGCAACAACTTCCAAAACAACCGATTACCATTGATATGGTCAACAAAATATCCAGTCTTCCTAAAGCTCAAATAGCGCGGTTTTTACGGACTATGAGCTAAATTTATCAGTGATTGAATCACTTTAATGATAACTCTTGCGATAACTTATCGACCAACAATCTCACCTTTGGTGATAAATGACGATTGTGCGGATACAAAGCCCAAATGCCTTCTTTTGGTTGTTGAAAAGGTGCAAGTAATACAACCAATCGCCCCTCAGCAATGGCATCATTGACGTAATATCCCGGTAACTGCACTATACCCAAACCCAAAATTGCCGCATTCAATAAACTCAAGCCGCTACTACATGCCAAAGATCCATGCACTTTTACCGTCTTAGGTTTGCCTTTTTCAACAAAATGCCAATGAGGCTGACTGCCAATTAAGCAGTTATGTTGAGTCAGTTCAGATAAAGCATAAGGTGTACCGTATTTAGCAATATAACTCGGTGCGGCGCACACGTACTGGCGTCTATTGGTTAATCGTTTTGCCATCATGCTGGAATTGAGTAAACGCCCAAGCCTAATAGCTAAATCATAACCACCATCAACCAAATCAAGTTGTTGATTTGTTAATTCGCAAACCACTTCAATGTCAGGATATTGCTGCATAAAATCAATTACTATCGGCATAATAAATTTTTCACCGTAGGTCACTGGCGCGGTAATCCTAATCAAGCCTTGCGGTTTATCTTTTAAACTTGAAATAGCTCGCTCTGCTTCATCAAGACTGTTTAACACTTGACGACAATGCTGATAATAAACCATGCCTTCTTCAGTTAGTGATACCTTACGGGTGGTGCGATAAAATAATTTGGTGTTTAAACGATTTTCCAACTGGCTGATTTGTCGACTCACTTGCGCAGTAGAAATACCCAAACGCTTACCTGCAGCCGTAAAACTGTTGGTTTCGGCCACGGCAACAAATTCAAAAATACCTTCCCACTTCATCATTATTACATTCTCGTAAAAGTCATTTGTAAAACAAGCTAATTATCATTATATGATAAACAAATACAATGGCTAAATACACTACACTGAAGTTATTACGATCAGCCATGTCGACCATGGTAGCTAATGTTAAGGAAATCATTTATGTCAGCACAATTTATTAAGTCAAAAGCCGCAATTGCTTGGGGACCTGGTCAGCCACTATCGGTAGAAGAAGTCGATGTAATGTACCCAAAACCAGGTGAAGTCATGGTACGAATTGTGGCATCAGGCGTTTGTCACACAGATGCATTCACACTTTCAGGCGATGATCCTGAAGGCGTATTCCCAGCGATTCTTGGTCATGAAGGCGGCGGCATTGTTCATATGGTCGGTGACGGTGTCACTAGCGTAAAAGTAGGCGATCATGTTATTCCGCTGTATACCGCTGAATGCGGTGTTTGTAAGTTTTGTACTTCTGGTAAAACCAATCTTTGCAGCGCGGTTCGCGCTACTCAAGGAAAAGGGTTAATGCCAGACGGCACTACACGTTTCTTTAAAGATGGCCAACCTATTTTCCATTATATGGGTTGCTCAACGTTCTCGGAATACACAGTATTACCAGAAATATCGTTAGCAAAAGTGAATCCAACCGCGCCACTTGAAGAAGTGTGTCTTCTCGGTTGTGGTGTTACCACTGGAATGGGCGCTGTTCTAAAGACAGCTAAAGTTCAACAAGGCGATACTGTGGCTATTTTTGGTCTAGGCGGTATTGGTTTATCTGCAATTATTGGTGCCACCATGGCAGGTGCCAGCCGTATTATTGGTATAGATCTTAATGAATCTAAATTTGAATTGGCTAAAAAATTAGGGGCAACCGATTGCATTAACCCTAAAAACTTTGATAAGCCGATTCAAGAAGTGATTGTAGAAATGACCGATGGCGGCGTGGATTTCTCGTTTGAATGTATCGGTAACGTCAATGTGATGCGCAGTGCATTAGAATGTTGTCATAAAGGTTGGGGCGAATCGGTCATTATTGGAGTTGCCGGCGCAGGCCAAGAAATATCAACCCGCCCATTCCAGTTGGTCACGGGTCGTGTATGGCGTGGCAGTGCATTTGGTGGGGTAAAAGGACGCAGCGAGTTACCCGGTATTGTTGAACAATACTTAGCGGGCGAATTCAAACTAGACCACTTTATTACCCACACTATGGGTCTTGAAGATATTAACCATGCGTTTGAGTTAATGCACAAAGGCGAAAGTATTCGCAGTGTAATTCACTTTGCCAAGTAACGCTTAATTCATCATCGCAGGCGCAGTTAAGCATTCAGACTGCTTAACTGCTTGCTGACAAATAAGGACACTTAATGACCATTGAAAGTATCAGCAGTACCAAAGCATTTGGTGGTTGGCATAAACAATATAGTCATCAATCAAGCGCACTTAATTGCACTATGCGCTTTGCCATTTACTTACCGCCACAAGCAGAAAGCCAAAAAGTACCGGTGTTATATTGGTTGTCAGGGCTCACCTGTACTGATGAAAACTTTATGCAAAAAGCGGGCGCACAGCGCATCGCTGCCGAACTAGGAATAGCAATTGTGGCACCCGATACCAGCCCGCGAGGGGAAGGTGTCGCAGATGATAAAGAC
Source organism: Shewanella sp. S1-49-MNA-CIBAN-0167 (assembly GCF_040310145.1). Lineage (NCBI taxonomy): Bacteria > Pseudomonadati > Pseudomonadota > Gammaproteobacteria > Alteromonadales > Shewanellaceae > Shewanella > Shewanella sp. S1-49-MNA-CIBAN-0167. The sequence continues at coordinate 46,426 of NZ_JBEOPO010000023.1, forward strand.
GGCGCATATGACTTTGGCTTAGGGGCAGGATTTTATCTTAATGCCACAAAACCACCATTTAAGCAGCATTATCAAATGTATGATTATGTAGTGAACGAACTGCCAGCATTGATTGAAGCCCACTTTCCGGTAACAACACAGCGCAGTATCAGTGGCCATTCGATGGGGGGTCATGGTGCATTAACCATCGCCTTAAAAAATCCACAGCGATACCAAAGTGTGTCAGCGTTTAGCCCTGTTTGTCATCCAATAGACTGCCCTTGGGGGATCAAAGCCTTTCGCGGTTATTTGGGGGATGATCAAAAGCAATGGGCTCAATATGACAGTTGTGAGTTAATGAACCATAGTCAACACTTTGTCCCCGCGCTAGTGGACCAAGGCAGCAACGACAATTTTTTAGACGAGCAACTCAAACCACAAGCCTTAGTACAAGTGGCTAAAGCCAAAGGTTATCCGCTTGAGCTAAGAATGCAACCAGGCTATGACCACAGCTATTATTTTATCGCAACGTTTATAGAAGACCATCTGCGTTTTCATGCAAAACACCTAGCACGGTTATAAAGTCTATAAGCAGATAATAAAACGAGCCTAGATAGCTCGTTTTTTATTATTAATCAATATATTAATGATTAATTCCCAACCGAAAATAGCCCTTTGCCGCCCCAAACATATTAGCCACTGCAACATAGGTCATTCCCACGGTACCGCTCATGGCCCTGAAAAACGCCACGCATGAGTATATTATGCTTGGCGCGATCATCAGGATATGGACCTCTAACGACATTAATAGGGTGATCTATGTAGCTAAAGGGGACAAATCGAAAGTAAATAAGCCAGAATAAGTCATCAACCCATAACATCACCCTCTCAGACCCCCATGCAAACTCAGCTATCTGTCGTGTTTCTTCAGCAAGAGTCATTTAAACCGGTTGTTTTATGGTTACATTCAGCCTAATACACGACTGAGGTTAGCCACACAGGGTAATGAAAAATGGGCGTATAATGGACAAATATAATTAATCATTCGGAGTTAAAATGGCAAAAATCGCATTATTAGTAGGCACAACATTAGGGGGTTCAGAGTATGTTGCCGATGAAATGGCAGCTCAACTTGCTGAGTTAAATCACCAAACAGAGGTATTTATAGAGCCAAATATCGATGAATTAGGTGATTTTTCACTGTGGATCATTGTCAGTTCTACTCATGGAGCAGGCGATCTACCTGATAATATCGTTCCTTTTTATAAACAATTAATGATCGAAATGCCCGATCTTAGCCATATCCAGTTCGCTTTGTGTGCAATAGGGGACTCAAGCTACGATACTTTCTGCCAAGGACCTGAAATGATCACCGAACTGCTTTTACAAAATGGATCTAAAGCTATTGTGGATAAGATCCAAATCGATGTACAACAAGATCCAATACCGGAAGAACCCGCTCTAGCGTGGTTATTGCAATGGCAACATCTTATCTAAATGTCAGTAAACGCGATCATATCCTGAATAAATAATGATCCATTCACAGATTAGATTACACTTATCCACAATATACTCTTTTTTAGTATAACTTTGTGGATAAGCTATTATTTTTAGCGATCATAACTCTGTACTATTCACGGTCCGATCCGCTCAATGATCACCCTTGTGGATAACCCCCCGATCTGTCCCCATGTTATCTTGAGTTTGATCGCGATCAAATAACAGGTTAGGTTTTGCATTACTATATGATTATAAAGAAAAATAAAAGTTACCAACAGAAAAGTCCGATCCTAATAATAAGTATAATAAAAAGATCTATATAAAGATCTTAAGATCTATTAAGCAAACGCCATCTTGATCAATCAGTGAAAAATGATCGTTCACGTTCAGACAAGCAAGTGCTAAAATGATCCAATCGAAAAAAGGGTAGATTCAAATTTAACTTACTTAGCAATCAAAGGTCAGATAATGCATTTTCATGAACGGTTTGATGTAATTGTTGTTGGTGGTGGTCATGCCGGAACTGAAGCAGCACTTGCAGCGGCAAGAATGGGCTCAAAAACATTATTGTTAACTCATAACATCGACACGCTTGGCCAAATGTCTTGTAATCCAGCTATCGGTGGCATTGGTAAAGGCCATTTAGTGAAAGAAATAGATGCATTGGGTGGGGCAATGGCAACGGCAACAGACTTTGCTGGTATCCAATTTAGAACATTAAATTCAAGCAAAGGGCCAGCAGTTCGTGCAACACGAGCCCAAGCAGACAGAGCGCTGTATCGTCAAAAAATCCAACATATTTTACAAAACCAAGTTAATTTACGTATTTTCCAACAGGCTGTTGATGACCTCGTTGTTGAAAATGATAAAGTTGTTGGTGTAGTAACTCAAATGGGCTTAGCTTTCGAAGCACCTGCAATAGTGCTAACCACGGGCACTTTTTTAAGCGGTAAAATTCACATTGGACTGCAAAATTATAGCGGTGGCAGAGCCGGTGATCCACCCGCGATTGCATTGGCTAATCGCTTACGCGAATTAAATATCCGTGTTGGCCGCTTGAAAACCGGTACACCACCACGCATTGATGCAAACACCATTGATTTTTCACAAATGACCGAACAAAAAGGTGATACACCGTTACCTGTAATGTCATTTACGGGTAATGTCAGCCAGCATCCAAGACAAGTTTCATGTTTTATTACTCATACCAATGAAAATACCCACGAGATAATTCGTGGAGGACTTGATAGAAGTCCGATGTATTCTGGCGTGATAGAAGGTGTTGGGCCACGTTATTGCCCATCTATCGAAGACAAGATCCACCGTTTTGCAGACAAATCGTCACATCAAATATTTATTGAGCCAGAAGGGCTAAGCACCAATGAGATCTACCCAAACGGTATCTCAACCAGCTTACCATTTGATGTACAGCTAAATTTAGTACGTTCGATTAAAGGCATGGAAAACGCTGAAATTATTCGGCCAGGTTATGCCATTGAATATGATTATTTTGATCCACGAGATCTTAAAAACTCATTAGAAACCAAAGCCATTGAAGGACTCTTTTTCGCCGGTCAAATTAACGGCACTACAGGTTACGAAGAAGCCGGAGCACAAGGTTTACTTGCTGGGATGAATGCATCACTGCAAGTTCAAGGCAAAACGGCTTGGTGTCCTCGTCGTGATGAAGCTTACCTTGGCGTACTTGTTGATGATTTATCAACGTTAGGAACCAAAGAACCCTACCGCATGTTTACCAGTCGTGCGGAATACCGTTTATTGCTTCGCGAAGACAATGCCGATTTACGCTTAACAGAAAAAGGCCGTGAACTTGGATTAGTTGATGACAATCGCTGGAAATTATTTATAGAAAAAAGAGAATCGATCGAATTGGAACTTCAGCGTTTACGTAGCCAATGGGTTCATACTAATTCACCTTTATTAGGCGTACTTAATCCAGAATTAAATGCGCCTATTTCTCGTGAAGCATCATTTGAAGATTTACTACGTCGTCCAGAAATGGATTATGCGAAGCTAATGTCATTAGAGGGTTTTGGTCCTGGTCTTGATGATCCGCAAGCGGCTGAGCAAGTACAAATTCAAGTTAAATACTCGGGTTATATTCAGCGTCAGCAAGATGAAATTGATAAAGCTATTCGTCATGAAAACTCGTTATTGCCACTTGATTTGGATTATCAACAAGTACCAGGCCTGTCAAATGAAGTGATCGCAAAACTCAATAACCATAAACCCGATACCGTTGGACAAGCATCAAGGATCCCAGGAATTACACCTGCAGCAATCTCTATTTTGCTAGTGCATTTGAAAAAACGAGGTTTATTGCGCAAAATCGCATAAATGTTGTAATTTTTTCAACTCAATAACACAAGGGAAGCCATAAGGCTTCCCTTAGTGCTTTTACGGCTTCATAATAACTGCCGTCGTTATCATGCAACCTACGAGGCTTTCTGTGTTATCTGCCCAACTTAAAACCTATTTAGCTGAAATTAAAATGTCGGCCACCGAATTACAACAAAAACAATTAATAGGTTTTGTTGAAATGCTTGATAAATGGAATAAGGCTTATAACCTCACCTCCGTTCGCGATCCTGAGCAAATGCTAATCCGCCATATTATGGACAGCTTAACGGTTTCTCCTTACCTTGAAGGACAGCATTTTATCGATGTAGGAACCGGCCCTGGTTTACCTGGGATCCCATTAGCGATTATGAATCCAGATAAGCAGTTTGTATTGCTTGATAGTTTAGGCAAACGGTTCCGTTTTCAAAAACAGGTTCAGTTCGAACTAAAAATCAATAATATTACTCCAGTTGAAAGTCGTGTTGAAGCTTATAACCCAGAGATTAAATTTGACGGTGTATTAAGCAGAGCATTTGCATCTATTCAAGATATGCTAAGTTGGTGTCACCATTTACCGACTGAAAAAGGCATTTTTTATGCGTTAAAAGGCCAGTTAAATCAGCAAGAATTACAACAGATACCAGCAGGATTTTCGTTGGTAGAAACTATTGTATTGCATGTTCCAACGTTAGATGAACAGCGACATTTATTAAAAATAGCCAAGCAATAACACGCATTTCTTTCGCTAATTAAGCTAACCGGACATCAATAATTTTAAGACAGGATGACATTGTGGGTAAAATAATTGCCGTAGCCAACCAAAAAGGTGGCGTTGGAAAAACAACAACTTGCGTTAATTTAGCCGCATCACTTGCCGCCACAAAGCGTAAAGTGTTGTTGATCGATTTAGATCCTCAAGGCAATGCGACTATGGGCAGTGGCGTTGATAAATATGAAGTCGAGAATACCGCTTATGAATTATTAGTCGAAGAAAAACCGTTTGCCGATATCGTGATTAAAAATACCGTAGGTAAATATGATTTGATCGCAGGTAATAGTGATGTCACCGCGGCAGAAATTAAATTGATGGAATTTTATGCTCGAGAGATCCGTTTACGTAATGCAATAGCGTCGATCAAAGATGATTATGACTATATTTTTATAGACTGCCCGCCATCGCTCAATATGCTAACGGTAAACGCCATGTCTGCCGCTGATTCGGTTCTAGTACCAATGCAATGCGAATATTATGCCCTAGAAGGCTTAACAGCGTTAATTGATACTATAACTAAGCTCGGTGCTATGGTTAACCCTACGTTGAGCATAGAAGGTATTTTGCGCACCATGTATGATCCGCGCAATCGTTTATCAAATGATGTATCTGATCAACTCAAGCAGCATTTTGGTGAAAAAGTGTATCGTACCGTCATACCTAGAAATGTTCGTTTAGCTGAAGCACCTAGTTTTGGTGCACCTGCCATGTATTACGACAAATCAAGTGCTGGAGCCAAAGCCTATTTAGCCCTTGCAGGTGAAATCATCCGTCGTGCAGAACAGCAAACTCAACCCAAACAAGCGTAGGATATAAAAATGACCTTAAAAAAACGCGGTTTAGGTAAAGGCTTGGATGCCTTATTAAATCATAGTAATGCCGCAAGTCTTAAAAGCGAACAAGCAGAAGAACAGCAACAATCAGCTAGATTAAGTGATTTAATTCACCTAGATCTTGATTTATTACAGCCGGGTAAATATCAACCCCGTAAAGATATGTCATCAGAAGCGTTAGAAGAGCTGGCTGAATCGATCCGTGCTCAAGGTGTAATACAACCGATAGTTATTCGTAAAATTTCTGAAACTCACTATGAAATCATCGCCGGTGAACGTCGCTGGCGTGCCGCTCAATTAGCCAAACTTGATAAAGTCCCCTGTATTGTTAAGCAAGTGGCAGATGATGCTGCTGTCGCCATCGCCCTTATTGAGAATATTCAGCGTGAAGATCTTAATGCAATGGAAGAAGCCATCGCACTGCAACGATTACTTGAAGAGTTTGAGTTAACCCACCAACAAGTAGCCGATGCTGTTGGTAAGTCTCGTGCAAGCGTGTCTAATTTATTACGCTTAAATAGCCTCAACGAGCCTGTTAAACGTTTGTTAGAAAATGGTGACATCGACATGGGCCATGCCCGTGCATTATTGGCTGTAGAGGGTGATGAACAGACAAATTTAGCTCGATTAGTCGCGTCAAAAGAAATGACTGTTCGAGAAACTGAACGATTAGTTAATAAAGTCTTAAATCCTGCTAAAGAAGCCGAAACACCAGCTAAAGATCATGATGTTAGTCGCTTAGAGCAAGAGTTAATTGAAAAACTCGGTGCCAAGGTTGCCATTAATCATGGCAGCAAAGGTAAAGGGAAAATTGTTATAAACTATCAGAACCTTACTGAATTAGACGGGATTTTAAGTAAAATTCGTTGAAATGTGGATTAAACCAATTTCATTAGTAAGTTTGCGACATAGCTCTGTTTTTTGTTTTTGATTATTAAGTGCGTAATAGTGCATTACATAGCTGTTTTACTATCATCAACGTTGCAAACAAAGCGCGAAAAGGTATACTTTGCAGGCTTTTTGGATCTTAAGGCTAGTTTAATATATTAAATTTAACATTAGGACCACAAAAGGTATTAATGCGGAGATATAAAGTTGAGTAATGTTTTGGCGCGTCGTGGCAGGTTAGCAGCCTATAAATTAGTGCTGGTACAAGCGGCAGTGGCGAGTATTATTTCAATATTATTTTTCGTTATGTGGGGAGCACTGCATGGCTTATCTGCACTAGCAGGTGGTGTAATTGCTGTACTTCCTAATTTTGTATTCGCAACCCTAGCTTTCTCTCATAGTGGAGCAAGCTCAGCAGTAAAAGTGATTAAAAGCTTTTATTGGGGGGAAGCGGTAAAGATGCTGTTAACCATTGCATTGTTTTCGTTAGTGTTTATCAATTTAAAAGTCGGTTTTATGCCACTTTTTACCTGTTATTCGTTAGCGTTAGTAGTACATTGGATAGCACCTTTATATTTCAAGCAAAGTTAAGTGGGATGAATCATGGCTGCAACTGGTGAAGAGCTAACACAGCAAAGCTATATCCAACATCACCTTACTAACCTGCAAGTTTGTGCTACCGATAATGGGCTAGCAATGAACCATGCATGTGAAAAGGCTGGCTTTTGGACTTGGAACATTGATTCGTTGTTCTTTTCGGTTGGGCTTGGAGTGTTGTTCTTATGGCTGTTTTACAGTGCCGGCAAAAAAGCGACAACAGGCGTTCCTGGCAAATTTCAATGTTTTGTCGAGATGATTGTTGAGTTCGTTGATAGCAGTGTGAAAGAAACTTTTCACGGCCGCAATCCGGTTATTGCACCTTTAGCCTTGACAGTTTTTGTGTGGATTTTCATGATGAACTTCATGGATATGATACCTGTAGATTGGTTGCCTTGGGCAGCGAGTTTAATGGGTGTGCCATACCTAAAAGTTGTTCCGACTACCGACGTTAACATCACCTTCAGCTTAGCTATTGGTGTGTTTGTGCTGATTATTTATTACAGCATTAAAGTCAAAGGTGTTTCAGGTTTTGTAAAAGAATTAACACTTCAGCCTTTTAACCATTGGGCAATGATACCCGTCAACTTTTTATTAGAAACAGTTACTCTTGTTGCAAAGCCTATTTCATTGGCTCTTCGACTATTTGGTAACTTGTATGCTGGTGAGTTGATTTTTATTCTTATTGCATTGATGTACGGTTCTAACGTGGCGTTATCTGCTCTAGGTGTAGGTTTACAACTAGGTTGGTTAATTTTCCATATTTTAATTATTACCTTACAAGCATTTATTTTCATGATGTTGACCATTGTTTATTTAAGCATGGCTCATGAAGATCATTAAGAATAACCGAAAATTTTTTTGACCTAAATCATTAATAACAACGATTTAGAATACTGGAGATAGATATGGAAACTGTATTAGGAATGACGGCTATTGCTGTTGCTCTACTTATTGGTATGGGTGCATTAGGAACAGCTATCGGTTTCGGCCTTTTAGGTGGAAAGTTTTTGGAAGGTGCAGCACGTCAGCCAGAAATGGCGCCTATGTTACAAGTTAAAATGTTCATCGTAGCGGGTCTACTAGATGCGGTGACTATGATCGGTGTCGGTATTGCGCTATTTATGTTGTTTACTAACCCATTGGGTGCAATGCTTTAATTAACGCTTCTGTCTTTAATCTAACTAGGAGGCTGTTGTGAATTTCAACGCTACCCTATTCGGTCAGACGGTTGCCTTTATTCTCTTCGTGTGGTTTTGCATGAAGTTTGTATGGCCGCCGTTGATGAATGCCATCGAAGAACGCCAGAAGAAAATTGCTGATGGTCTGGCTGATGCCGGCCGTGCAGCAAAAGATCTAGAGTTAGCACAAGTTAAAGCTACTGAGCATCTAAAAGAAGCAAAGGTAACTGCCAACGACATTATTGAGCAAGCTAATAAGCGTAAGGCTCAAATCGTTGACGAAGCTAAAGCTGAAGCTCAAACTGAGCGAGCGAAAATTATCGCTCAGGGTCAAGCAGAAATTGAAAACGAACGTAATCGCCTGAAAGATGACTTGCGTAAGCAAGTTGCTTCTCTAGCCATCATTGGTGCAGAGAAGATTCTTGAACGTGCGATTGATCCAGAAGCCCACAGTGACATTGTTAATAAACTTGTTGCTGAAATTTGATTAAGGGAGTTGAGTTATGGCTGAATTAAGCACCATCGCTCGCCCTTACGCAAAGGCAGCTTTTGATTTTGCTGTTGAACATAAAGTAGTAGAAAGTTGGACAGAAATGTTAACTTTCGCTTCATTGGTAAGTGAAAACGAATCAATAAAGCCACTGCTTAATGGTACTTTAGCGAGTACAGAACTCGCTTCACTGTTTATTAAAGTATGCGGTGAACAAGTCAATGAGCAAGGTCAAAATCTGATAAAGGTAATGGCTGAAAACGGTCGTTTAGGGATACTGTCAACAGTATCGCTACTTTTTGCTGAATACCGTAATGAGTGGGCAAAAGAAGTTGAGGCCTATGTGGTTTCTGCTACTGAGCTAAGCTCTGAGCAACAGCAACAAATTAGTGTTTCTCTAGAGAAACGTCTCGCACGCAAAGTTAAGCTGAATTGCAGCATCGACGCATCGCTTATTGGCGGTGTTATTATTAAATCAGGCGACCTAGTCATTGATGGCTCGGTAAGCGGTAAATTATCGCGATTGTCTGATAAGCTGCAGTCGTAATTGGGAGTTTGAGCATGCAACTGAATTCCACTGAAATCAGCGATCTGATTAAGCAGCGGATCGAGCAGTTCGACGTCGTTAGTGAAGCTCGCAACGAAGGTACAATCGTTGCAGTAAGTGACGGCATCATTCGCATTAACGGCCTTGCCGATGTAATGCAGGGTGAAATGATCGAACTGCCTGGTGGCTGTTTTGCAATCGCGTTGAACTTAGAACGTGATTCTGTCGGCGCCGTAGTGATGGGGCCTTATGCTAATTTAGCAGAAGGCGATAAAGTTAGAACCACTGGTCGTATTCTTGAAGTACCAGTGGGTCGTGGTCTACTTGGCCGCGTTGTTAACACTCTAGGTGAGCCTATTGACGGTAAAGGACCTATCGAAAACGATGGTTTCTCTCCTGTTGAAGTGATTGCCCCTGGTGTTATTGAACGTAAGTCTGTATCACAACCAATTCAAACTGGTTATAAAGCCGTTGATGCCATGATCCCTATTGGTCGTGGTCAACGTGAATTGATCATTGGTGACCGTCAGACTGGTAAAACAGCGATGGCAATCGATGCAATTATCAACCAGAAAGATTCAGGCATTAAGTGTGTCTATGTTGCCATTGGTCAGAAAGCTTCTACCATTGCTAACGTAGTGCGAAAGCTTGAAGAACATGGCGCATTAGCTAACACTATCGTAGTTGTTGCATCTGCTTCTGAAACTGCAGCACTGCAATTTTTAGCGCCATATTCTGGTTGTTCTATGGGTGAATACTTCCGTGACCGCGGTGAAGATTCTTTAATCGTATATGATGATTTGTCTAAGCAAGCAGTTGCTTACCGTCAAATTTCATTGCTATTGAAGCGTCCACCAGGACGTGAAGCCTACCCAGGTGACGTATTTTATCTACACTCTCGTTTACTAGAGCGTGCTTCACGCGTAAACGTAAATTATGTAGAAAAGTTCACTAAAGGTGCAGTAACAGGTCAAACGGGTTCGTTAACCGCTTTGCCTATTATTGAAACCCAAGCTGGTGATGTATCAGCGTTCGTACCGACTAACGTAATTTCTATTACAGATGGTCAGATCTTCCTTGAAACTGATTTGTTTAACTCGGGCTTACGTCCAGCTGTTAACCCAGGTATTTCAGTTTCTCGTGTTGGTGGTGCTGCGCAGACTAAAATCATCAAGAAACTGTCAGGTGGTATTCGTACTGCTCTTGCACAGTATCGAGAGCTTGCTGCGTTCTCACAGTTTGCATCTGATTTAGATGATGCAACACGTGCTCAACTTGAGCATGGTGAGCGTGTAACCGAATTAATGAAGCAAAAGCAATATGCTCCTATGAGCGTTGCAGCACAGTCTGTGTCTATTTTCGCAGCTGAAAAAGGCTACCTTAAAGGTGTTGCTTTAAATGAAATTGGTCGCTTCGAGGCCGCTCTGCTTTCATACATGAACAGTCAACATGCTGACCTATTTAATACCATCAATGCTACTGGCGATTATAACGCTGATATCGAAGGTGAGTTAAAGGCAGGCTTAGACAAGTTCATTGAAACCCAAACCTGGTAATAATGAACAAGGGGTGTCATTAGGCACCTCAGGTCCCAGATTGGAGAGTAGAGATGGCCAACGCTAAAGAGATTAAAACCAAGATCGCGAGTATTAAAAATACTCAGAAGATCACTTCCGCTATGGAAATGGTAGCTGCCAGCAAAATGCGCAAAGCGCAGGAACGCATGAGAGCAAGCCGTCCATATGCAGAAAATATGCGTAAGGTGATCGGTCACGTAGCGCGAGGTACTCTCGAGTATAAACACCCCTATTTAGAGGTGAGAGAGGCCAAGCGGGTTGGTTACATTGTTGTAGCGACCGACCGTGGCCTTTGTGGTGGTTTGAACGTCAACTTATTTAAACAGGTTGTGTCAGACGTTAAAAAATGGAAGGAACAGGGCGCAGATTTTGAGTTTTGCCCAATTGGTGCCCGTTCTGTTCAGTTTTTTAAAAGCTTCGGTGGTGAAATATCCGCCCATGCATCAGGTTTAGGCGATGCGCCCAAACTTGTTGATTTGATTGGCACAGTACGTGTCATGTTAAAAGCTTACAACGAAGGTAAATTGGATCGTCTGTACATTGTGTTTAACAAGTTTGTTAATACAATGAGCCAGACACCAGTGATCGAACAGCTGCTACCTTTACCTAAGTCAGATGAAGAAGTAGCTAATTATCCTTGGGATTATATTTACGAGCCAGATCCAAAAGAAGTTTTGGATGTATTGTTAACTCGTTATGTAGAGTCTCAAGTGTATCAAGGTGTTGTTGAGAATATTGCCTCTGAACAGGCTGCCCGTATGGTAGCAATGAAGGCGGCAACAGATAACGCTGGCGAAATGATCGATGATTTGCAACTCGTCTATAACAAGGCCCGTCAGGCTGCTATTACGCAAGAACTGTCGGAAATTGTCTCAGGCGCTGCAGCGGTTTAGGTTTAGGTAACGAAATCAAGTTTAGAGGATTAATCATGAGCACAGGTACTGTTGTCCAAGTAATTGGCGCGGTTGTGGACGTAGAATTTCCACAAGATTCTGTACCTCGAGTATATGACGCTCTGAAGATCACTGGCGAAGGCCCATGTAATGGTTTGGTGCTGGAAGTTCAGCAGCAGCTAGGTGGTGGCGTTGTTCGTACCATCGCTATGGGTTCTTCTGATGGTCTGCGTCGTGGTCTAGAGGTAGTAAACTCAGGTTCACCAATTAATGTTCCGGTTGGGCTTAAGACCCTTGGCCGTATTATGAATGTATTGGGCGAGCCTATCGATGAAGCGGGTCCTATCGGTGAAGAAGAACGTTATGTTATTCACCGTGCTGCGCCTTCATACGAAGATCAGTCAACTTCAACTGAACTATTAGAGACGGGTATCAAGGTTATCGACCTTGTTTGTCCTTTCGCTAAAGGCGGTAAAGTAGGTCTGTTCGGTGGTGCTGGTGTTGGTAAAACAGTTAACATGATGGAACTGATTAACAACATCGCTAAAGCTCACTCTGGTCTTTCTGTTTTCGCTGGTGTTGGTGAGCGTACCCGTGAGGGTAACGACTTCTACTACGAGATGGAAGATTCAGGCGTATTAGACAAAGTTGCCATGGTTTATGGTCAGATGAACGAGCCTCCAGGAAACCGTTTACGCGTAGCGTTAACCGGCCTGAGTATCGCTGAAAAGTTCCGTGACGAAGGTCGTGACGTATTGTTGTTCGTTGACAATATTTATCGTTACACCCTAGCCGGTACTGAAGTATCTGCACTATTAGGTCGTATGCCTTCTGCAGTAGGTTATCAGCCAACACTAGCTGAAGAGATGGGTGTTCTTCAAGAACGCATCGCTTCAACTAAGACGGGTTCGATTACTTCTGTACAAGCAGTATATGTACCTGCGGATGACTTAACTGATCCGTCACCAGCAACAACTTTCGCTCACTTAGATGCGACTGTTGTATTGTCTCGTCAAATTGCTTCTTTGGGTATTTACCCTGCGGTTGACCCATTGGATTCGACTTCACGTCAGTTAGATCCTCAGGTTGTTGGCCAAGAGCATTATGATGTTGCAAACGGTGTACAAACTGTATTACAGCGTTATAAAGAGCTGAAAGACATTATTGCTATCTTGGGTATGGATGAATTGTCAGATGATGACAAAACCATGGTATTCCGAGCACGTAAGATTGAGCGTTTCTTGTCTCAACCTTTCTTCGTAGCAGAAGTCTTCACCGGTTCTCCTGGTACGTACGTTTCTCTAAAAGACACCATTCGTGGCTTTAAGGGTATCTTGGATGGCGAGTTCGATCACATTCCAGAGCAAGCGTTCTACATGGTTGGCTCAATCGATGAAGCTGTCGAAAAAGCGAACAAAAAAAAATAACTAGGCCGTAAAGCTTAGTTCTTTAAGGAGAACTTGATGGCAGCCAAAACAGTCCAACTTGATATTGTTAGTGCAGAAAGCAGCATCTTCCATGGCCAAGTTAGCTTCTTTGAAGTTAATGGTGCTGAAGGTGAGTTAGGTATTATGCCTAACCATGTTGCGTTACTAACAAAAATTAAGCCTGGTATGGCGCGCTTTATCATGCAAGATGGCAGTGTAGAAGTGTTGTATCTTTCAGGTGGTTTACTGGAAGTACAACCTACTGCAATTTCAGTACTTGCTGATGTAGCATTACGTGCCGATGATATTGATGAGAAAGCGGCTTTAGAAGCTAAAGAACATGCTGAGCAAGCAATTGCGAATGCTGGATCTGACTTCAATTACGAAGCTGCTGTAATCGAATTGGCCAAATCTTTGGCTCAATTACGTGTTGTTGAAACCATCAAGAAAAATATCACCAGATAATCTGATTATTTGACGCTTAAAAGGCGACTCTTATGAGTCGCCTTTTTTATGGGTTAAATTCCCTCGCTCTATTTTTACTTTTGGCGATATTCCGTTAAAATGTCAGCCAATCTCTATCGGTTCAATAAAGGAATGCTTAATGTCGTTAAATGTTGTGATCTTAGCTGCAGGAAAAGGAACTCGGATGCGCTCAGATCTGCCTAAAGTGCTGCATCCTATTGCCCATAAAAGTATGGTGCAACACGTGATAGATACGGCTAATTCATTAGGCTCATCTGCAATTCAATTAGTGTATGGCTATGGCGCAGATAAGTTACAAATAGCATTAGGTGAGCAAGCATTAAACTGGGTATTACAAGCAGAACAACTGGGGACCGGCCATGCGGTCGCGCAAGCAACCCCAAACATTAATGACCACGATACCGTTTTGATCCTATATGGCGATGTGCCGCTTATTCAGCAATCAACCCTAGAAGCATTATTGGCTGCTCGCCCTGTAAATGGCCTAGCTATTTTGACGGTTAATTTACCTAACCCTAGCGGTTATGGTCGTATTGTGCGTGAGCATGGCAGCGTAGTCGGCATTATTGAACAAAAAGATGCCAACGCTGAACAGCTAAAAATTAACGAAGTGAACACCGGCATCATGGCGGTACCCGGTAAGCAGCTAAAAGCGTGGTTAAAGCGTTTATCGAATAACAATGCTCAAGGCGAATACTACTTAACCGACATTATTGGCATGGCTAAAGCTGATGGCGTTGAAATTACTACCTCACAGCCGCAATCGTCTATCGAAGTTGAAGGCGCTAATAATCGCGTACAACTAGCGCAATTAGAACGAGCTTATCAAGCGCGTGCTGCTGAAAAACTGATGCTCGAAGGGGCTAACTTGCGCGATCCTGCTCGCATCGATATTCGCGGTGATGTAAGCGTAGGTATGGACGTGATGATTGATATCAATGTGATATTCCAAGGTAAAGTCACCTTGGGTAATAACGTCACTATTGGCGCAGGAGCGATTCTTATAGATTGCCAGATTGCCGATAATGCTGAAATTAAACCCTATACTATTGTAGAAGGCGCCAAGCTTGGACCCGCTGCGAGTGCAGGACCTTTTGCCCGTTTACGCCCTGGGGCAGAGCTTAAAGAAGATGCCCACATTGGTAACTTCGTTGAAATTAAAAAAAGCGTGTTAGGTAAGGGCTCTAAAGCAGGCCACTTAGCCTATTTAGGTGATGCCCAAATCGGCGCTGGGGTGAACATTGGCGCCGGTACCATCACCTGTAATTACGATGGTGCCAATAAGTTTATTACCACCATTGAAGATGGCGTATTTGTCGGTAGTGATACCCAATTAATTGCCCCCGTTACTATTGGTAAAAATGCCACCCTTGGTGCTGGTTCTACTATTACTAAAGATGTCAGCGAAGATGAATTGGTCATTACCCGCGTTAAGCAGCGCCATATTACGGGTTGGCAACGTCCGTTAAAAATTAAAAAGTAAGTTTTAAACGAATACAAAAAAACGGCTATATGCCGTTTTTTTGTTTTAACATTTTTGTTGTTTATTTATTCTGTATAGAAAATCACTGATTAAAAATAAATTAAGCTTGAGTTAACCTAGATGTGGTTTTCAATCTATTGGTTTTAAATAGTTTTGATCTATATCGCAACAGATTGTAAGTTTGTGTAAAGAACCTTAAATACAAACGCTTCTCATTTATATTACCGTTAATTCTAAAGTTAAAGGTTTAATTGAGGTGTTGGCAATGGTGTATAAATATTCAGTTATAGGTTTGGCCGTCGGTTCGGTATTAATGACTATGCCTGTGATGGCAGAGGTCTCGAGTGATGCAAGCATAGAGCGCATTAATGTTACCGGTCGTTCTTTTAACGATTATAAAGTCGGTACAGCATCTGGCGCTATGCGTGGTGATATCGACCTCATGGATACTCCGCAATCAGTCAATGTGATCCCCTATTTTGTTACCGACGAACAACTGGCCACTAACCTTGCCGAAGTGTTAGTGAACGACTCGAGCGTAACAGCCGGGACGACACGCTGGAACCGCCAAGTGTTCAGTATTCGAGGTTTTGAGTTAAGTTCGGGCAATGGTTATCTTATTAATGGCCACCAGCAATGGTCTCACTACATACAACCTATTGAAACGCTGCAACAAGTTGAAGTATTGAAAGGCCCTTCTAGTATGCTGTATGGCCAATCTGGCCCTGGCGGTTTAGTCAATATGGTGACTAAAAAACCGACCTATGACTCTATGCTTAATATCGGTTTAGACACGGATGGTTACGGCTCTACTCGTGCGAAGATAGATGCTGGAGGGAGTTTAAATGACGCTCAAAGCATTCGTTATCGTGGTGTGTTAGTTAAGCAAGACACCCAATACTGGCGTGAATATTCCACTACCGAAGAAAATCAACAGCGAGATCGTTGGTTAGGTTATCTTAATATGGAATTTGATTTAACTGATGATGTATTGTTATCGGTTAAATACGATCACACTCAAGATAAAGCCGGTATTGATGCCGGTGGTTGGTTAGATGCCCAAGGTAATGTTATTGGGAGTAATAAAACCGTTTGGGATGCACCTTGGGCTTTTACCGATAATACCATTTCTAACCTAGGTGCTGATCTGACTTGGTATATTAGTGATAAGTGGAAAGTTAAAGGGGGATATAACGATCAACAATTTAATCGTCAACGTTTCGACTCTGCGCCGCAACGTACAACCGACCCTTTTACTAATGGTTACAACATTAAACCATTTGATCGCTATGACGACTGGCAACATAAAACGGCTTATATCGATTTCACTGGCGAGTTTAATTTCGCGGCAATACAACATCAATTGTTGATCGGCGCTAACTATTTAGATTATTTCTATCAGAGACAAATCGTACGGGGTACCCCTCAAACGGTTATGCCTGGACAACCCCTTATACAGCCAGATATTGATTATCATCTTGGTACAAAAAGCACTGCAAGTGAATACCAATACTACGGCTTCTATTTACAGGATTTAATGACATTAAGTGAGCAATGGAAGTTGCTCGCTGGAGTGCGTTACGATGAACAGAAGAAAGATGGCTTAGGTCAGAACAGTTATGCGGTATCACCTAAATTTGGGATTATTTACTCGCCGATGGACAATGGCAGCATTTACGTTAACTATTCAAAGAGCTTTACCCCACAAGGTGCTGTTAGTAATCAGTTTGATGTAAACGATAAGCTAGATTTAAAACCTGAATATGGTGTTCAGTATGAAGTCGGCACCAAATGGGAGCTGTTTAACGATAGTTTGTTACTCACGGCGGCGGTATTTGATATCACCCTTGAAAATATAACTGTCTCTGAGACATTACCGACTCCAATAGCTTCCTTTACTGATATCACCACCCAAGGCGGTGAGCAGCAACATCGTGGATTTGAAGTCGGCGCCCAAGGTCAATTAAGTGATAACTGGTTTATGACCTCTTCAATGATGTACTTAAATGCCAAATATCAAATTGGCGATGAGCGAGAAGGTAAAACACCCGTTGATGCTCCAGAATTGTCAGCCAACATCTGGACTCGCTATGAAATGACCGAAGGTTTGGCAATTAATTTTGGTGCTATCTACGTTGGTGAGCGTTTTGCTAATACCGATAACAGCATTAGCAAAGACGGTTATGTCCGCTTTGATATTGGTGCCGCTTATACTATGGATATTATGGGCAAAGACGTCAGTGTTCGTGCCAATGTCAGAAATCTATTCGATACCGATTATATTGAAGGTGGTCAGTATAATATGGTCACAATCGGCCAAGACCGTAATTTCAGTGTTGCCGTCGAAACTAAGTTCTAATCAGAGATAAGATTTTATCCACTCAAAGTAGTTTCATTTCTTAATCATCAAAAGCCTCTACTTACTCAAGAGGCTTTTTTGTACTTTTATTTCAAATTTAGGCTATATGATCTAGAAAAAGTTTCATTTGCTGTTAAAATACCTTTCGCTTCGAAACTTATGTGAAAGATAGTTAATTTTAATGACGAAACGTAACACCCAACAACGTCGCCATTCGATCATTAAATTGGTTAATGAGCAAGGCGAAGTCAGTGTCGATGAGCTGGCGAATCTATTTGCCACTTCAGAAGTGACTATTCGTAAAGATTTGGCCATGCTTGAAACCCATGGACTATTATTACGACGTTATGGCGGCGCGGTGTCAGTGCCACAAGAAATGACCCAAATAGCCAGCGAAAAACTGTCTCTTAATAAACAAGCGATAGCCGCCAAAGCCGCACAGCTGATCCGCGACCATAACCGGATAATCATCGATAGCGGCAGTACCACATCAGGTATTGTCCAGCAACTCAATGACAAACGTGGCTTAGTGGTGATGACTAATTCATTACAGTTAGCCAATGCCGTTCATGAACTTGAAAATGAACCGACATTATTGATGACCGGCGGAACGTGGGATCCCCATTCTGAGTCTTTTCAAGGCCAAGTGGCAGAGCAAGTGCTGCGATCATATAACTTTGACCAACTGTTTATCGGTGCCGACGGCATCGATCTTAATCGCGGTACCACCACGTTTAACGAGTTAACAGGCTTAAGTAAAGTGATGGCAGAAATGTCGCGTGAAGTGGTGGTACTTTTGGAATCGACCAAAATTGGTCGGCGTATCCCCAATCTAGAGCTGCCTTGGGATGTGATTAATGTGTTAGTGACCGATGACAACATCACCCAAGATGCAGTCGATACCATTTCAGCCCATGGCGTTAGGGTGATACTCGCGCCGTTCGCTAATTAAATTAAATTGAAATAATAAAGGAAAATATCATGTGTGGAATCGTAGGCGCCGTGGCCCAAAGGGATGTTGCTGAAATATTAGTTGAAGGTTTACGCCGTCTTGAATACCGTGGCTATGACTCAGCGGGCGTTGCTGTGATTCATCAAGGTGAATTAAGCCGTACTCGCCGCGTGGGTAAAGTGCAGGAGTTATCATCAGCACTTGATGCCGCACCATTAACGGGTGGCACCGGTATTGCCCACACTCGCTGGGCAACCCACGGTGAACCAAGTGAGCGAAATGCACACCCACATTTATCTGAAGGCGATGTTGCTGTTGTACATAACGGTATTATTGAAAACCACAACAAACTGCGCGAAATGTTAAAAGGTTTGGGTTACGTATTTTCATCAGACACCGACACCGAAGTGATTTGTCATCTTGTTCACCACGAATTAAAAACAGCGACTAATTTATTAGCAGCGGTACAAGCGACCGTTAAGCAACTTGAAGGCGCCTATGGCACTGTTGTTATCGACCGCCGCGACAGTGATCGCATGGTTGTGGCTCGAAGCGGTAGCCCGTTAGTGATAGGTTACGGCCTAGGTGAAAACTTTGTCGCCTCAGACCAACTGGCACTGTTACCCGTCACTCGCTCGTTCGCCTTTTTAGAAGAAGGCGACGTAGCAGAAATAACGCGTCGTGAAGTGAATATTTTTGATGTTAATGGCAACGCCGTTAAGCGTGAAGTGAAAGAATCTGAAGTGACCCATGACGCGGGTGACAAAGGTGAATATCGTCACTACATGCTCAAAGAAATTTATGAGCAACCTACAGCCATTGCGCACACCTTAGAAGGTCGTATTGCCGGCGGTAAGGTATTAGATTCAGCTTTTGGCGAAAATGCAGCTGAATTTTTAAAAGACATTAAGCACGTACAAATTATTGCCTGTGGTACCAGTTATCATGCGGGTATGGCAGCGCGTTACTGGTTAGAAGACTGGGCCGGAGTATCGTGTAACGTCGAAATCGCCTCAGAATTTCGTTACCGCAAGTCGCACTTATTCCCAAATAGCTTGTTAGTGACTATCTCACAATCTGGTGAAACCGCAGATACGTTAGCGGCAATGCGCCTGGCAAAAGAAATGGGCTATAAAGCCACATTAACCATTTGTAACTCAGCGGGTTCATCATTAGTACGTGAATCTGATATGGCTTACATGATGAAAGCGGGCGCTGAAATTGGCGTTGCATCAACGAAAGCCTTTACCGTGCAACTTGCCGGTTTGTTAATGTTAACCACGGCGATTGGTCGTCATAATGGTATGTCTAGCGACATGGAAGCGGCTATTACGCAAAGCCTGTTATCTATGCCTGCTAAAGTGGAGCAAGCGCTTGGCTTAAATGATGCTATTGCAGAATTAGCTGAAGACTTTGCCGATAAACAGAATGCCTTATTCTTAGGCCGAGGCGATCAATACCCCATTGCGATGGAAGGTGCATTAAAGCTAAAAGAAATTTCGTATATTCACGCAGAAGCCTATGCTTCTGGCGAGCTAAAGCATGGCCCATTAGCCTTGATTGATGCCGATATGCCCGTGATTGTGGTGGCGCCAAACAATGAATTACTCGAAAAGCTTAAATCAAACGTTGAAGAAGTGCGTGCCCGTGGTGGATTGATGTATGTGTTTGCTGATGTCGATGCAGAATTTGAGTCAGACGACACCATGAAAGTCATCCCTGTTCCACACTGCGATGTATTTATGGCACCGTTAATCTACACCATCCCATTACAGTTATTGTCATACCATGTGGCATTAATTAAAGGGACTGACGTAGATCAGCCGCGTAATTTAGCCAAATCAGTCACGGTAGAATAAACCTCTAAATTGATTTAAATCGCATATAGCAATGAAAAACAGCTTCTTAGGAAGCTGTTTTTGTTGGGTGCAGGGGTCGAATAAATCAATGGTGTTTTTGGTTGTTTACGTTTTTAGTTTCAAATAAGTCGATCGCAATGTGAGCACTTAGCTGGCCATAAAAGCTATCGCAATCATGTTGAAACACGCTAGGTTGTTTAACTAGAAAAGAAATCATTAAGCTCATTCAATACTTTGAGGTTTATCTAAACAATGGTCATAAGTTGGAAAATATTGAATAAGGCAATATAAAAAACAGACGACTGTTTCGATGCTCGACATGTTATCTAAAGATTGGCTATCGATTACCTAGGCTCTGTATTATAAAAAATATTATGCTGTTGAAGGTCAGGGGGCACCGATGGTAACCAATACCCCCGTCGGTACATCAATTACTTAGGCAGTAGTACAGTATCAATCACGTGGATCACACCGTTGCTCGCCTTTACGTCTGTCATGATAACTTTTGCGTTATTTACCATTACATTGCCGTATTTTGCTTTAATGGTAACCATTTGTCCCTGAACTGTTGATGCGCTGTCTAGTTTAACGACATCAGCAGCCATCACTTTTCCTGCAACAACATGATATGTTAAAATTGTCGCAAGTTTATCTTTGTTTTCTGGTTTCAGTAGCGACTCGACGGTCCCATCTGCTAACTTAGCAAAAGCTTCATCTGTCGGTGCGAATACCGTAAATGGACCTTCACCTTTTAGTGTATCAACAAGTCCTGCTGCTTTGATTGCAGCAACAAGCGTATTGAAAGATCCATTTTCAGCTGCTACATCGACAATGTCTTTTTTCATACCATGATGTTCGGCATAAGCAACAGAGGTGAATGATAAACTGGCAACAATAAGGGCGAGTGTTGTAATAAATTTCTTTAACATTTTTATATTCCTTTCGAATTTATACCACTTTGAGGGGGAGGCTGTTTTTTGTGCAACATTTGTTACGTATGGTATAAACAACTAGATCAGTTTGGTTTCAATTTACTTACAGTACGACGCTAAAATATCACCGGGTGTTCAACAAGAACCCTTTTTCGCTACTCAATTTTGCCCACAAGATCTTTAAATACATCACCTTTTGGCAATGGGCTATTAATAGGATAATTGTTGGTTTGCTGATGCACCCGTTCAAAAGGCTGGGGTTTTAGGCCTTTTTTAAGTAAAACAGGATTGTAATTTTTGTGATATTAATCATCGGTGAGTTTCGTTGTGCGATGATACATTGCCGGAGCTTAATCATTCCCGTACTAACGCATCTGACAATAAGCCAAAGATAGATATATTAATCTCATTATCCTTTCGGTTATTTTCTGCTGGTTTCGTATCCTATAAAGTACCCTCTACTAAATTATTTTTTTATTACTATTCCATTTTTATCAGATGCTTATAGTTTTTTTATATAAAGCCAACAGGAAGTGTTGTATTTTTGTTGTGTTTTTTTTGAACTATAAAAAAGATTGTCACGTATAGAAATCGGTCATATTACTAATGAGGATTTCTAAGATGAAACGGATATACCCTTTTGCACTATGTGTTTCTTTAATTGGTCTAACAGCTTGCTCAGACGACGATGATGCAACAGTTGTAGAGCTTGTAGAGCCTGAAATGTCATATATACGCGTTATTCATGCTGGCAGCGATGCTCCATTGGTGAATGTTGTGGCTAATGGCAATGCATTGCTGTCGAATGTTGATTATGCGATGGCCAGTGATTTAATCGAAGTGTCAGCAACAAGCTACGACATTAACGTTGATGCTGTGTTGGCAGATGGCACCACGCTAACTGTGTTAGAAGCATTACTTGATGCACAAGATGACATGGAATATACCGCCATTGCGTTAGGTTCTGTTGCAGATAACACCTTGAGTCTAAAATTAATTGAAAACCCAACCATGGACATTGCTGCGGGTTATGCCAGAGTACAAGTGCTGCATGGCGCGCCTTTAGTGGGTACTGTTGATATTTATGTTACGGCTCCTGATGCAGATATAAGCGCTACAGCTCCCACGTTATCGGCAAGCTATTTAGATGTAAGCTCGCAGATTGAAGTGCCCGCTAGCGATTATCAAATTCGTATTACTGCATCTGGAATGAAAGAGGTTGTGTATGACTCAGGTTCTGTTGCGTTAGGCGATATGCAAGATTACTTTATCAGTGCCATTCCTAATACATGGTCTGGAGATTCACCTGTGGCATTGCAAGTGTCGCTACCCGGAGCACAGCTAGTGTTAAATGACGTAAACAGTGGCGCTGATTTACGGGTGGTACATGCCGTTGCTGATGCGCCAGCTGTTGATGTGTTTGTTGACGGCGCCACTACACCAGCTGTAGATATGCTGTCTTTTGGTGATGTGACGGGTTATGTCAACCTTGCTCAAGGTGCTCACACCGTAACCGTTGCCGCGGATGCCGATAATGATGTTGTGGTTATAGATAATGCTGCAGTCGACTTAGGTATTGGTATGAGTTATAGCGCCTTGGCTGTGGGATCACTAACCAGCAATATGATTGAGCCATTAGTGTTAGTTGAACAAACTCGTCGCGTAGCGACAGAGGCAAAGCTTACTGTGACACATGCTGCCTATTCTGCACCAGAAGTAGACGTTTACCTTACTTCATCTGCTGATATCTCTGATGCAACACCAGTATTAGAGGACGTGCCATTTAAGGTTTCTTCTGGGAGCATTAGCGTAACACCTGGAACTTATACTATTAGTGTCACTGTGGCTAATACTAAAGATGTCGCAATTGGGCCTTTAGAAGTCACATTAGGAGCCTCGGGTATATATGGTGTGGCAGCTGTTGATAATGTCGGTGGCGGAGCGCCATTTGGGGTTATTTTATTAGACGACTTCACTGCAATGTAATATTACTCTGTAAAAGATTTGCGGCTTATTCTTGCCAGATAAGCCGCTTTTTTATGCCCAATTAATGGTGCAAATATTGCTGGGTGCTCTTAAGTAAACCGCTTATTCATTTTTTTTCACGTTATGTTGCTGCCCAGTTTGAGTCACACTTCATCATGAAAAGTCATCCCTTTGCCACTCTGCGCGAGTTTATAGTGCCGTTAATTTACATTATCCCATTACCGTTATTGTCATAGCATGTGACACGAATAAAAGGCGGCTTCTTCGGCAGTCGTATTTATGGGGCGTAATGTACCTATTTCTATAAAGAACATTCTCACAAAAGGGTGATTGATTTAACTTAAATATGCTGGTAGGTTATTAAAATTATTAATAAATAAAGCTATGTTAATGATGGTTGTTGAAGGGGATCTCAGGATGTTTATCGGCATTTTCGCTAATACGCTTTAAAGCTTTATCAACAACAAGGAGAGTCCCTAATGGATTATTTTATAGGCGCGTTAAAAAAATATGCTGATTTCACTGGTCGAGCACGAAGAAAAGAATATTGGATGTTTATACTTGTTTATATGATTATCAATATTGTTTTTGCTGTAATTGGTTTGGATACCATTTCAGCGATAGTGAGTCTTGCACTGCTAGTCCCAAGTCTCAGCATTGCAGCAAGAAGGCTGCATGATACTGGTCGTTCTGGGTGGTGGCAATTAATACTATTAATTCCAATTATTGGTTTAATTGTGCTAATTGTTTTTCTAGCTCAAGATAGCCATGATGCAAATGATTACGGTATTAATCCTAAATCAGGTGTACCAGCATAAAACTGAGCAAGAGACTATGGTGCCAAGAGTTAATTTTCGCTTTTGGCACTTTCTACATCACACCATCGCTAAGCAGTCCAACAAAAAGGGAACAAATCTTGTTCCCTTTTTGCTATCTATAGCTTATTGATTTACCAGGCACTTGATTTACCAAACTCTGGCAACAAGCCCTTTAAGGTAATAGCCTTCTGGGAATGCGCTACTAATAGGATGATCGCTGGCTTGATGCATGCGCTCAATAAACTGTACTTCACGTTTTGCATCTAATGCAGCATCGGCAACGACTTTTTGGAACAAGTCTGACTGCATTAAGCCCGAACAAGAGAAGGTCAGTAGTATTCCACCAGGATTAAGTAATTGCATGGCAATCATATTGATGTCTTTATAACCGCGACACGCGCCATCGAGTTGTGACTTATTGTCGGCAAACTTAGGCGGATCTAATACGATAACATCGAAGGTTTTACCTTCATCTCGATACAGTCGCAGTAACTTAAATACGTCGGCTTCGAGGTAGTTTACATGGTCATCATTAAGGTTATTAATCGCCATATTATCGCGGGCGGTTTGCAGTGCTAGGGTAGAGACATCGACGTTTTCAATACTCGCCGCACCAGCTTTAGCGGCATACAAGCCAAAAGTGCCGGTGTAACAGAAGCAGTTAAGTACAGACTTACCTTTAACGAAACGGGCGGCGATGGCGCGGTTGTCACGTTGATCCAAATAGAAGCCTGTTTTGTGGCCTTTAACCACATCGACGGCAATCTTGATACCATTTTCTTCGATGATGACAGGCATGGGGGGTAATTCACCGTGTAGTAACCCTACCACCGGAATGAGGCCTTCTTTCTTTCTCGAGTCGACATCTGAACGCTCATAGACAGTGCAATCTGGATATTGAATAACCAGTTGCTCTACTATAGTGTCACGCCATTTTTCGGCACCGGTATTTAACAGTTGGCACACCAATACATTGGCATAACGATCTACGGTGATACCGGGCAAACCGTCCGATTCTGCGGCGATTAAGCGATAGCCTGTTAGGCCTTGTTCGCGGATCAGATCATCTCGGCCTGCTTGTGCTCTTTTTATGCGTCTGGCGAAGAAATCGGCATCGATGATTTCTTCTTTGTTGAAGGTCCATATCCGCACTTGGATTTGAGATTCTGGCGACCAGGCTCCGCGTCCGAGCCAATGCCCGTCGTGCGCCACGACTTCAACCGTGTCACCTGCTGCAGGTTTTCCACCATTGATGTTGTGAATACCGTTGGAAAATATCCACGGGTGGCGTCGCTCTAATGAACGTTCGCGGCCAGGTTTAAGTTTAATTCTGATAGCCATGGTACTGCCTAATTTAAATTATAAAAGGGGTAAAAAGATTCACGGCGCACCTGATAAAGGCTGAGTAAAAACCTCTATAACGACTCATTAGAGGCATGGATGACATCACACTATTATCAATGTCAAAAGGCTCTGGGGGCGACGAAGGGAGATCATAGCCTTTTTTGAGCCTAAAAACCTGACAAATAATAAAATGCTGGCTGAGTGTTGTATTCGTTACTTAGATTTTGATCGTTCAATGGGCGTTTATCGTTACCGTAACAAGGTATCAACGGCATTTTGTGGATGGGTAAAATAGTGGCAGCAGTTGCTGGTGGCTGTTGTTCCATCAAATTGACCCGTGATGGTCGCGCAGATGTGAGTGAAGCATCAAAATGAAGCAAGTGTAGTGAACGTGGTCACTTGAGACAATATGATAAATCTCAGATAGCTACCTCGGCGTAAAGTGTAAGGCTTCACCAAGTTGTGAATAACAGGCTTTAGCCCAAAAATGATGTTAAATGTGTCCTTACGCTTTTGCTGATAACAAGGTTCATTGACGTGTTCAAACGAGTCAATGGCAAGTAATACCATACAGATCGTGCTACAAAAGTGCTAAAAAATAGTTACTTAGGTGTGCTTGTTATGCCTCGCTCCGGTTAGTGAGTATTGAATTTAAGATGAACGCGCTCTTTTTTACATCGACAATAATCACATGTAGGCTTTTACGTCGTGGTTACGCGATAACATTATTACGAGAAAAAACCAGAATATAGCCTTTAAATGGCAGTGCTAGATAGTCGGTGTGTATCGGTTTGAAATGGCTGCTGATAAACCCGAATTCGGCTAATTTTACAGTGAGCTTATTTTTTCGACCGCGACCGGGGTCGACAATGATGACGTCACATTTGGCGCTGGCATGGTTTTTAATAAAATAAGCTAATAACTGCACATGTTGATCTTCATAGAGCAAATCGCTGCCGATGATGACGTCAAAAAGCCCCAATTTACTGGTGTCGTTAGCCCAGTCTACGCGCTCAAAAGCAATGCTTTTACCATTATTTAATTGGGTATTTCTATTAAGGAACTGTTCAACTTCTGGGTGGTAGTCGGTTGCAGTAATATCGGCGTTTTTTGCGTTAAGTAGTAAGCTTGAGAGCGCCATTCCACAGCCTATTTCTAGAATTCTTTTGCCTTCTGTTTTGTAATCCAACATATAATTAGCCAGCACTAAGCTTGATGGCCAAACAATGCCAAAAATTGGCCAATTCGCCGAGGATATACCGAGTTTTTCAGCAATACCGGTAGGGTCATCAAATTCTTGATTATTACGTAAGGTACACAAGTGAACATCGATTTCACCAAACTCAACAGTTTGGTAGCTTAAACGAAGGGCAGTCATTGGGCCGTCTTAAAAATTGAGTGTTCAGCCAGATATCGAGGACAAATAAATGACAAAACGAAGAGGTGTTAGTTAGATTATAGCACTTTGCTAGAAAGGCAAATATATTTAATTGGTTTGGGCTCTATTAGGTTAAGCCCTTAGTCAAAGGCATCATTATATTGTGTTTTTTGTGCGCTTTGGGTCTCAATGTGGAGAATACTCAATACAAATATAAGGCCTACACAGCTATTAATCGCGGCGAATAAAACAGGTTTTCACCTGTTACTGGTTAATATTAGCATGCTCACTTTCACCTTAATAACCCCCTTTTATATCAATTATCAGCTCTGATAATAAAGCGCTATTCACTGTTAAATATGTGACATACGTATCACAATCTTAATGATAATTGTTTGCATTAGTATACCCGCTATGTATAATCCACGGAACTTACAGAGCTTTATATAACATTATAGTTACTCACATTGACTAAATCAGGATGAGAAAATGAAAAAAACGTTAATTGCGGCAACATTAATCGGGCTTTTTGCTAGCAATCAAGCTATCGCTTCTGACGAAACAACCGAATTACGCCAAATTATTGAGCAGCAGCAAAAAGTGCTGCAAGATCTTGAAAAACGTCTTGAGCAAACAGAAATGCGTGTAGAGACCACAGCTGATGTAGTAGAAGCGACCGCATCAAGCAAGTCGGCAACCACTATTGGTGGTTATGGTGAATTACACTATAACAATATTTCTAATAACCAAACTGGCACCGACAAGAAAGAATTCGATTTCCACCGCTTTGTATTGTTTGTAGGTCACGAGTTTAATAGCACAACCCGTTTTTTCTCTGAGCTAGAAGTTGAACATTCAATTGCCGGTGAGAGTCAAAATGGTGAGGTAGAGTTAGAGCAAGCATATATTGAGCATGACTTTAATGAAATGTTTACCGGTAAAGCCGGTCTATTCTTAATGCCTGTCGGTATTATCAATGAAACTCACGAACCTACAGTATTCTACGGTGTTGAGCGTAACCCGGTAGAAAAAGACATTATTCCTGCGACATGGTGGGAAGGTGGTTTAAACCTTAATATTAAAGCCGCTCCTGGTGTAGCCTTTGACACCGCCGTGACGTCTGGTTTGTATTTAGACCAAAGCTCTGGTTATAAAATCCGTAATGGTCGTCAAAAAGTATCTAAAGCGAAAGGTGAAGATTTAGCCTATACCGGCCGAGTAAAATACACTGCGGTTCCTGGTTTAGAGCTAGCGGCGACGGTTCAATATCAGTCTGACTTAACGCAAGGTACAGCTGATGTTGATTCTGCCTCAGCAACATTGCTTACTGCGCATGCGATTTACAGCATTGAAAACTTCACGGTTAAAGCGCTATACGCCCAGTGGAATATTGATGGTAAAGAAGCTGAAGCGTTAGGTCGTGACAAGCAAAATGGTTTCTATATTGAGCCTGCTTACCGAATCAATGAACAGTTTGGTGTGTTTGCCCGTTACAACGAGTGGGACAACAATGCCGGTGATAGCGCCGATACCAAGAAAAAACAAACTAGCGTGGGTGTGAACTACTGGTTACACGAAAACGTGGTGTTTAAAGCTGACTACGAAAAAATTGGCGGCGCTGCTGATTCAGATGGTTTCAACCTAGGTGTTGGTTACCAGTTTTAATCGTTGAGTATTCAGAGATAAGATAAACCGATATAACAGATTATCGGTCAATGGGTGCCAACAGTGTATATTGTCGGCACCCGTGTTTTTATTATAGATTAAGGGCTGATATGCAGACAAGGTTAAGATCATATTTAATTTTATTTATGATGGGGTTAGTTATTTGTTTTTCGGCATTTAATGCGATTGCAGCCTCACAATATCAGTCAAATGAAGCCTTTATTAACCAAGCATTTAATGGCGGTAGTGGTAAAGCCAAAGTCTTGTGGTTAGATGATGATCTCAAACAAGCGGTAGAAGCTATTTTAGCTCATCGTTTTAATAAAATGCGTGTGCGTTACTGGCAACATAATGATGAAACCGTATGGATTATGGATGAGATTGGTAAAGAGTCGCCTATTACGGTTGCTGTGCATATAAAAGACCATCATATAGCGCGAACTAAAGTGTTAGTTTATCGCGAAAGTCGTGGTGATGAAGTTCGTCATGATTTTTTTACCGACCAATTTAAGTCGGCAAAGTTAGACGACCAACATCAGCTGGATAAACATATAGACGGGATTACTGGTGCAACATTATCGGTAAGAGCATTAACTAAGTTATCGCGCATTGCATTATTACTTCATGCCCATGTGGTGCAATAAACCACGTTTCAATTCAACCGGATAATTTCAAGCAGGTTAGTGTGAATAAAGCATCTCGACAAAACAGTGTTAGGCTTAAATTTATGCGCATTCTTCGTCCTTGGCATCGCCGTTTAGGATTGGTAAGTGCGCTGTTCATCTTGCTGTTAGTGCTTACCGGTGTGGCGATAAATCACAGTGACGATATTGGTTTAGCTCAAACGCCAGTTACTCAGTCGTGGTTACTTGATTATTATGGTATTCCTGCTCCTGCACATGTTGCTCAGTTTTCTGCATTAGATACCTCCAATTTACCTGCGCTGTATATTACCGATAATTTATTGTGGCAGGGTAAACAGGTTATTTTTGAAGGTTCACAAACCTTAATGAGTGCCAGTTATACTGCCAATATGCTGGTGGCAATAGATGAGCAACAGTTGTATTTATTCGATACAGCAGGCCATTTACAAGAAACGCAAAATAGCAGCATGGGTTTACCGACTGACTTATTAGCGCTTGCTGTGGTGAACAGTCGAGTATGGTTAAATACTAAAGCTGGTGTTTATCAAGCCGATGAGCAGTTAATCGATTGGCAACTCATGGAGCCTATCAAGGCTATCACTTGGTTGATACCTAATCCACGAGTTGATGCTGAGTTTATTCAACATGCCCGTAGTGCGCATTTAAATTGGCAACGCGTAATGCTAGACCTGCATAGTGGTCGCTTATTTGGGGCGTTAACTGTGTGGTTATGGGATTTGTTTGCGCTAGCATTATTGTTAGTGTCATTGAGTGGATTTTGGATTTGGTATAAACAAAAACCGCCCAGGTAATGACTTTATTTGTGTTAACTGTTACTCATTAATGCTCACAAAGCCTCAAAAATACTCAGCGATATTGGTTTGCTTGTCTGCAACAGAGCTTAGCTCTATACCTGCTTCACTAATTTGATAATTACCAGCAGAAACAGTTTTGCCTAACGGTCTAAAATCTTGCATTCTAAGCTTAACTATATGAGCTTATTGTTGTGAGGCTTGTGCTCGTTAGCACGGCTTATTGCTGATTGACGGTTTCTTTCGCCTGATCGAGTTGCGGTATTCAATGACAACAAACGGGTTTGTGGAGCAATCGTTTTACCGGGTTAGCCAATTGTTTACCTGAAATTTTCCGTGTGAGTAATATGCTGGCTGTGGTTTTAATGTCCTTGGCCAATATGCAAATGCTGCCGGCAGTCTGTTCAACTTCCTTTTAGCCGTCGGGCATACTTCTAGTACTTTGTTGGGCTGAGTCTGAGGCACGTTAAAAGTGCTCTACATTTGCTCCATTAGCAGCTCAAGTTGCGACATAACATCCACTAAATTTACTATTGTGCTTTGAAGTTCGTTAGCAGAGGCTAATGATTTTCGGTGGTATTATTCTGTTAGGCAACGGTTTGGTTAATGCTGGCAATGGCGTCGTCGACATCATTTATTTCTAGGTGGGATACATTAATGAAGCCGTTAACTCAGGTGGCTAGATTGCTCATTTAACGATGTATTCATCAGACCGTTTCGCTTTCAAGTTACGGTGTTGAGCAATGTGGCTGAGGTTGATTGAGCGTTGTTATATTTGGGTCGCCATTTATTTACTGGGTCTAGTTCCGTTAATAAAACAGATGAGTTTTAATTTATGTCTAGGCTAGTACTTGGTCGGTTGAAACATGAGTGGCTGTTGGGGTGTCATCAACTGAAACCACGCTGCAGATTGCCGTGAAGTGTTGCACTTTAATAGAGGGTGTTTGAAAGTCAGTGCTGGTGAGAAAAGCAAGCTCTTGCTTGTCTTCAACATACTCGTGATATCGCGACATTAACCTGAGACAACTTTTACTTGAGTACGTTAAACCTCTCGCCGTAATGTTAGTCTTAACCATATTCGGGTTACCTAAATACTTGCGTGTTGTGCCACTATCTCAGCTTGTTGCACCTGCTTTGCCTCAATGTTTTTCCACACCTTTTCATGAAAGTAAAACACAACCGTGTTGACTGCAGGCTCAAGCAGGGCAATGGTGCCACCGATAATAATGCTACCCGTTAATAAGTAAGTAATCGTAAACGCAACACAGAAGTGTAAAATTGCAAAGCTGATGGTCTTTTTCATGATGGATCCCCCGTTTGATTTATTTAAATGATAACAGTTATCATTATCATATAAAAGAGGGGTGATTCGATTGTTGCAAATGAAAATTTCGATTAGGTTTATACTTTCTAATACCAAAAAAATAAAGGCCCTTAACAAGGGCCTTTATACTAGCTAATAACATTAAGTCAGATCATAACCTCATCTATTGAGGTTAGTAATGCCAAGGAAAACGTGAAAAGTCTTGGTCGCGCTTTTCTAAAAAGGCATCACGGCCTTCTTGGGCTTCTTCGCTGGCATAGGCTAAGCGTGTTGCTTCACCAGCAAACAGTTGTTGGCCCACTAAACCATCATCAGCCATATTAAAGCCATACTTCAGCATGCGCATTGCCGTAGGGGATTTAGAGTTAATTTCTTTAGCCCAAACTAAGGCTTCAGTTTCGAGTTCTGCATGTGGAATGGCACGGTTGACCATGCCCATATTAAACGCCTCTTCAGCAGAGTAATTAAACCCAAGGAAGAATATTTCACGAGCACGTTTCTGGCCAATCATCTTGGCTAAATAAGCACTACCATATCCTGAGTCAAAACTGCCTACATCAGGATCGGTTTGTTTAAAGATGGCATGTTCTTTAGATGCTAAAGTTAAATCACAAACCACATGCAAACTATGTCCACCGCCAACAGCCCAGCCAGGCACTACGGCAATCACCACTTTTGGCATAAAACGAATTAAACGCTGCACTTCTAAGATATGCAGGCGCCCCATACGAGCGACATCAGGTTTACCTTCTTCAGCTCCTTCATATTTATAGCCGTCTTTCCCTCGAATACGTTGATCGCCACCTGCACAGAATGAATACTGACCTTTTGCAGACGGCCCATTACCTGTTATGAGTACACAGCCCACATCAGACCATTGCCTCGCGTGGTCTAACGCTATATAAAGCTCATCTACTGTTTTGGGACGGAATGAGTTAAGACAATCAGGGCGATTAATGGCGATACGCACTGTACCTTGGGATTTAGCGCGATGATATGTGATGTCTTCAAAATTGAATCCGTTAACAACATCCCATAAAGTAGGGTCAAAAATGTCAGATACTGAATTAGTTTGTGATTGTTGCGTCATATAAAACCTAGCCCCTATTGCAAATGTTACATAAAGGCTAGGCTTGTTTGATATCTAGGTCAATTCGTGTCGATAAAACCGTTAACTTACTCAGATTTTATCGCAAATAAATTGCAGATTTTCTTTAGTAAAAACCGGGTGGCGAGCACTACTGTGGCAGTATTGATCTTTAAACTCGGCTATCGCTTCGTTACTGGTAAATACACCATCTAATTCACGGATTTCAATTGTTGATAATCGCTCATAAATTTCTGTTTTAAGTTGTGGTAGATGTTTATCGATTTTAATTATTTTTGTGCCAGTCATCGAATCAAGCTTTTTATCTGCCTTAGTAAACATAGTGTTAATATCGTTAATTGGCTTATCTAGTTTGTCTGTTTCTGTCGCGAAATAATAAATAACCCCCGCGATTATTGCTAATCCTATCCAGCCTCTCATCTTTTTATCCAATTATGTGTTATTACCTATATAATAAGCTAGTTACCGTTCAATATTAAAGCAGTAAGGCTGTAAAATGACGACAGAATCTAACTCCAAGGACTTTTCTAAACAGCAGCGTATTAAAATTCATCAACCTGATGCTAGTAAAGCAGACCGTTTCAATCCGCGCAACCGTATTTACGTAAGAGCTGTCGATGGCTTATGGACAACGTTACGACGTTATATGGGGTGGATTGCCATATTATTCTTCTTACTCCTTCCTTGGTTACCCTGGGGAGATCGTCAAGCCGTGTGGTTTCATCTTGCCGAGCAAAAATTTCACGTCTTTGGCTTAACGATATGGCCACAAGATCTTACCTTGCTTGCTGCACTCTTTATGATAGCCGCATTTGGATTATTTTTTGTCACCACTTACCTTGGCAGGGTGTGGTGTGGCTATACCTGTCCACAGACCGTGTGGACTTTCATCTTTATTTGGTTCGAAGAAAAGTTTGAAGGTGCGCGTAATAAACGAATCAAGCTTGATCAAATGCCATGGAGTATTAATAAACTATGGCGTAAAACCGCTAAACATACCTCCTGGCTATTGGTCTCACTATTAACGGCCACGACATTTGTATCCTACTTTGTTCCAAGTCGCGAACTCTATATAGACTTCTTTACGCTTAATGCCGGTGGTGGGATATATTTTTGGGTGGTCTTCTTTACTATTGCGACTTACGGTAATGCAGGATGGATGCGAGAGATCATGTGTATTCACATGTGTCCGTATGCCCGCTTCCAAGCCGCTATGTTTGACAAGAACACTTATATAGTGGGTTATGACACTAAGCGCGGAGAAACTCGCGGTCCACGTACTCGTAAACAAGATCCAAAAGAAATGGGTTTAGGCGACTGCATTGATTGTGACTTATGTGTTCAAGTGTGCCCAACAGGGATTGATATTCGTAATGGTCTGCAATACGAATGCATTAACTGTGGTGCCTGTATTGATGCATGTGATAACACCATGGAGCGTATGGGATACGATAAAGGTCTCATTCGTTACACAACAGAAAATAAACTTGATGGTGTGCAAGAAAAGGTATTGCGACCTAAGTTGGTTGGCTACGGAGTGGTACTCACTTCGATGATATTAATCTTCATCTATGCCAGCGCAACCATTGCTCCAGTTCGCATGGATGTCATTAGAGATAGAAACTCACTTTATCGAGAAAATAACCGAGGCAACACAGAGAATACCTTTACGATTAAAATTCTCAATAAGACAGAGCAACCGCAAGAATATGAGTTAAGTGTCGAAGGCTTGCCTAACGCTAAATGGATTGGGTCGCAGCACGTATCAATAGGATCTGGTGAAGTTATAACCTTACCAATTAGTATTGCTGTTGATCCCATTGAGCTGAAGAGAAGGATCACTAAAATCTATATTAAAATTACGGCGCAAATAGATGGTAATCCAATAGAAATAAAACAGGAAACACGATTTTTCGGGGATTAGAACCCAGTAAAATAGCCAAAAAAGGGACGGGTAGTCCCTTTTTTGTTCGTTTCGATTGAAAAAGCACCTCTTGGTCATGTTTTTGCAATATTTAGCCTTTTAATACTTGCACAAAATCTTAAGCTCCCTATAATGCGCAACCACTGACACGGCAGACAGCGAAAGCAGTCACCGAGTTGGGTTGGTTTAAGTGGTTCAAATCACTCGAATCAACGCG
>NZ_JBEOPO010000024.1:0-78113 GCF_040310145.1 Shewanella sp. S1-49-MNA-CIBAN-0167
CCATTCGTCTAGAGGCCTAGGACACCGCCCTTTCACGGCGGTAACAGGGGTTCGAATCCCCTATGGGATACCATATTCAAATTTTAGTTATATTAGCTAGAATTTGGGGCTATAGCTCAGCTGGGAGAGCGCTTCGCTGGCAGTGAAGAGGTCCACGGTTCGATCCCGTGTAGCTCCACCAAATATTTGGTAACTAATGCATATTCAGTATATGACATTAATAAAAAACCACCTTCGGGTGGTTTTTTATTACCTGATAATTCTCTTTATTTAATCCATTTAAACTCATATTGTTCAGCCACCACTACCCTATAACATCACCATCAACGCTAACGTATGACTTTCCAACCATGACCATCTCTCGCTGCGTGACAATCCTCACACAAAATAACTTCCCACATAGCTATATAAATTAAAGCTATTACACCTCAATTAGTTACATATTAATAACATACGGCCAGATGCTTGCTTCTTATTATCTATCCTCATAAGTATTTATGGCGTACTTGTTCTAGAGCAAGTCAGCTCCTTGAGGAAAATATAACCCTAAAAAAAGGAAGCTAATTATCATAAAAAAATCAACAATCACCTTTTACACCGCCACTAAAGTCAATGGCTAAGCTAGTAACTATTGCTTCAGTTTTCGCGGCGAGTTTTAATGTTTTTGCTGACACTATAGAAATTACTTTTTCGCATCTCGTGGCCGAAAGCACGCCAAAAGAACAAATAGCACTTAAGTTTGAAGAATTGAGAGAACAGCGTTTACCCGGTGAGTAAGTTGTTAAAGTATTTTTAACTTACCGCTAATTGGCTGGGCATTGCTATATATGATATTAATATGCCGCAACTCGATGGTTTGAGTTTATTGCAACAACAGAAACAACAAGACGTTGAATTGCCAGTGGTACTATTAACCGGTCTGGTGATATGGCTATGGTCGTAGACGCTCAAAAAATGGCGCTTACGACTTTATTGAGAGTTAATCTACTTCGGAAACATCAATAACTTGCTTTTGGTGTTTCCCTAAGCGCCAAATA
This sequence comes from Shewanella sp. S1-49-MNA-CIBAN-0167, assembly GCF_040310145.1. Taxonomy (NCBI): domain Bacteria; kingdom Pseudomonadati; phylum Pseudomonadota; class Gammaproteobacteria; order Alteromonadales; family Shewanellaceae; genus Shewanella; species Shewanella sp. S1-49-MNA-CIBAN-0167. The sequence goes on from NZ_JBEOPO010000024.1 coordinate 1,038, forward strand.
GTAACTAGGAGCAACACCAAAAGACTCATAGAGCCCACTACCACGCCATTCCATTCAGCTTTATGCCAAAACAACATTAAATATGGCCCACCTAAAGATGCACCAAGATAATAGCAACATAAATACAACGACGTCGCTTTAGCACGGTGACTCGTGGCACGAATAGCCACAAACGAATTACAGCAGCTATGAGTTAAGAAAAAACCGCAAGCGGTAATCAAAAATCCGACCACAATCGCAGTCAAGGTATCCACCAAGGTTAATAATGTGCCTGCAACCATTAAGCATAATGCCACTCTAAATAACGGCATTGACCCATATCGTACAATCCATTTAGCCGACAGCCAAGCAGCAAAGGTGCCACTCAGGTAGCATAGAAAGATTAATGTGGCTTGAAAACGACTGAGTCCATAAGGTTCGGCCATAATATGTAACTGAATAAAGCTAAACTGATTAACCATCATCATAAATGCTAATCCGCCAATTATATAAGCCAAACGCATTTGAGTGTCAGATAAATGGAACATAAAACCATTAAAATCTTGTTTGGCTTTGCGGCGCCAATTAATTTTTTCCTTTATAACAGAAGGTTTAATCTCCCTACGTGGCAATAAGTATGTAACAAACGCAACCCCCATGAATGTCACAATAAAAATTAATCCCATTGAAGATTGCCACGATAAATATTGGGCCATTAACCCCCCCAATAATCGACCCGCAATGCCACCAATGCTGTTTGCCATTATGTACACAGCAGCCGCTTTAAGCATAAAAACTGGATCTAACTGCTCTTTAAAATAGGCCATTGAAATAGCAGGCACTGCTGCTAATAATATCCCTTGCAGTAATCTAACCCACACTAAAGCATCAAAGCTTTGTGCAAAAACCAATAAAATATTTGATGCTGCCAGCAACCATAAACTCATAACAATGGGCGCTAAGCGTCCAATTCTATCGGATAACAAAGCATAGAAAAGTAACGAGAAAGCTAAGGTAAAGCTAGTCACAGACAACACTAACGTGGCTTGTGCGCCCGACACATCAAAATGCTCCGCAATAGACGGCAGCATACCTTGCAATGTGTACAAGTTAATGTAAATCACCATAGAAGCTAAGCACAACGCCCAAATGAGGCGCGTTTCAGCATGGGAGCGCAACGTTGGCGTAAACTCTGTCATAGACCACCTAAACAACAAAATAGGGCAGGAAAAAGATTATTACCCGCCGAGTATATTAATCAATGGCGGGGATAAGAGTTTGTGAGCAAGGTTACGAAGCGGCTATTTAACGCGTTTCATTAACACTTGAGTGGTAAATTGACCGTTGTTGATCACACGGAACTTATCATAGGTCTGAAAAATCGCATTACCTTGGTAAGTGATCATCGCCACCACACCATAATCGACACCACGACTAATTAGCCCTGCTGGTAAGCTAAATTTAAACGGAACAGGCACTCTGGCAATATCAAAGTTTTTTTGAGCAATTATGGCCCCTGGGGTATTGAAATCAATTAATGCAATATTGATTTTACAACCCTTTGGCAAGGTAATTTTTTCTGCATATCCTGCATAACCATTAACAATAATGGGTTTTTCAGGCTCGATTGTCGTACATCCATGTAACATCATAGCAATCAAAGCGACAACCGCTAATTGTATGCCTTTGTTAATTATTATCATATTAGCGTCCTACTTGGTCATTCTGAGTAAACCTTCCTGTGTGGCAGAAGCCACAAGACGTCCTCGCTGATCAAAAAACTGCCCTTTCACAAATCCACGTCCACCGCCAGCATTAGGGCTATCAATACAGTATAGGAGCCATTCTCCCATATTAAATGGACGATGAAACCACATAGCATGATCAATGGTGGCCATACGCATACCTGGGGTTAAAAATGACACACCGTGCGGTTGAGTTGCCGTCATTAAAAAATTAAAATCCGATGCATAAGCTAATAAATATTCTTGAATGCTGTGGTCTGATGGGATTTTTCCATTGGCACGCAACCATACATACCGTTTAGGCTCTGTGGCACTTGGCGCAATAGGATGAACGGGGTGAACTAAACGCATTTCAATCGGAGAATCTGCCATAAATTTTTCGAGCATTTTCGCAGGTACTTTATCACGCATGGTCATCGCGAGTTCTTGCTGATTCAATAAACCTTCAGGTCCTGGCACATCAGGCATGAGATCTTGATGTTCAAAGCCTTCTTCGACTGTTTGGAACGAACATATCATGTAAAAAATGGGTCGACCTTTCTGAATAGCCTTCACACTACGCGCACTAAAACTGCCTCCATCACGCATATTTTCAACATCATAAATTATCGGTAACTTTTCATCACCGGCACGCAAAAAGTATGAATGCAAAGAATGTGCATGGCGATCTTCGCTAACCGTTTGTTTTGCAGCACTTAACGCTTGTCCCATCACTTGGCCCCCAAACACATGCCCGAAGCCTAAATCTTGACTCTGACCACGAAACAAGCCTAATTCAATTTGCTCAAGTGACAACAATGACAATAAATCGTTTAATACCTGACTCATAACACCTTCTTTACGACATGGATTAACGTTAAGGTTACCTTAGTTAAGCTTATGTTTTCTAGCTTATTCTATGGTAATTGTTGTATTTCAGCTATCTTATGACAAATCGCAAAAGAGTGATGCAACGCAAAGATTCATATCTGCACCGTAATTGAATTTTTGGTATGCTATTAACATGACTAATCAACACTGCGTTTCACAATATTATGCAACCTAGCTCAATGCAATCATGGTTTATTGCTATTCGTCCTCGAACGCTCCCTGCGGCAATTGGTCCATTATTAATCGGAAACATGCTGGCAATTGGACTCGAACACTTTAGCTTACTCATCGCGTTTACCTCAATGCTATGTGCCGTATTATTACAAATTTCAGTTAATCTCGCTAATGACTACTTTGACTTTAAAAATGGCATTGACACCGAAGAGCGTATCGGACCTGTAAGAGTGACTCAAAGTGGTATCCTAGCGCCCTCATCAGTTCGAAATGCCATGATAGGCTGCTTGATCACATCATTATTAGTCGGTTCATTATTAATACTTCACGGAGGATGGCCTATTGCCATTCTTGCTGCAGCCTCTATTTTAGGCGCGTTATGTTATAGCGGCGGTCCCTATCCACTTGCCTCACATGGATTAGGCGAAATAGCAGCATTTGTTTTTTTTGGTTTAGTGGCCGTTGTTGGCAGTTACTATTTACAAGCAGGAACTACCACCATAACAGCATGGTTACTCGGTTGTGCCATTGGCTTTTTTAATGCTGCCATCATGCTGGTCAATAACACTAGAGATATTTCAACCGACACCAAAGCAGGTAAAAACACCCTTGCGGTGAGAATAGGAGAAGCACAGGCTAAAGTGCTATATCAAAGTTTTGTCTACTTACCTTTTGGTATCATTATCGCGGGATTTTTATTAGGTTCATTGGATGGATTACCGGTATTGTTATCGGGAGCCTCGTTAATCATTGCGCGTAATCTCAGCCGCGAATTTCACGAGAATTCTGGTGAAGCATTGAATCCGATATTGGGACAAACCGCTAAATTAACTATGATTTTCAGCGTGCTGTTTAGCGTTGGATTGTACTTTTCACTAACCTGAATGTCCTATTTGTTAAATGTCATCTATCACTTAACGTCCTGAATAATTAAAAAGGCGCCTCATTGTAAAATCAGGCGCCTTTTTAAAGTGTGAAGGTCATTACACTTTAGATAAAGTACGCTGCTTCGCACTCCAATCTAAATGGTATTTCTCACCCGCTGGCTTATCAGTACGTTCAAAAGTGTGCGAGCCGAAAAAATCACGTTGGCCTTGTAGTAAGTTCGCTGGTAACGTTTCACTGCGGTAACTGTCATAATATGCAATCGCCGAACTAATACATGGTGCTGGAATGCCTTGCATAACAGCGGCCGCAACGGTTTTACGCCAGTTAAGCTGCTTCTGTGACAAGGTTTGACTAAAGGTATCGGCCATCAATAAGTTTGTAAGGCTTACATCTTCTTGATAAGCCTTAGTAATTGATTGCAAAAACGTCGCGCGAATAATACAGCCTGCACGCCATATTTTAGCTATTTCAGCAAAATCTAAAGCCCAATTTTGCTCTTTTGCTGTCATCGCCATGAGCTCAAATCCTTGAGCATAACAACAGACTTTAGCGCAATATAAAGCATCTTCAAGATTGGCAATAAATTCCGTTTTCTCTGCACCACTAAAACTAACGGGAGCTGGACCCGCTAGCGTTGTGCTTAGCTGCATACGCAAGTTTTTTTGAGTACTGACAGCACGAGCATATACCGCTTCTGCAATCGTTGGCGCCGGACAACCAATTTGCAAGCTGCTCACTGCCGTCCATAAACCAGTGCCTTTTTGACCTGCTTTATCAAGGATCATTTCAACTAATGGCTTACCCGTTAGCGGATCGGCTTGTTGCAAGACTTCAGCGCTAATGCCCATAAGGTAACTGTTAAGAATACCTTTATTCCAGCCATTGAAAATGTCACCGACATCATGAGCTGACATGCCTAAACCATCACTAAGCAATTGATAAGCTTCGCAAATAAGCTGCATATCCGCATATTCAATGCCGTTATGAACCATTTTAACGTAATGACCAGAACCTGCAGGACCTATATACGCAGTACAAGGCTCACCTTCGGTGACCGGATTACCCGGCTCAAAACGTTCTATAGGTAAACCAGTGGTTGAATCAACTTTAGCGGCAATCGCTTTCCAAATAGGTTCAACATAACGCCATGCTTTTTCATCGCCACTGGGCATTAATGAAGGGCCAAAACGCGCGCCAACCTCACCACCTGAAACAGCCGAACTGAAAAAGATAAACTGTTCTTTATAGCGAGACTCTCGCTCTACTGTGTCAGTCCAAAGACTATTACCCGTATCAATAACGATATCATTGGCTTCAATACCAGCTTCGATTAACGATTTACAGACTCCGTCAACAGGCGCTCCTGCAGGCACAGATAATACAATGACTCGAGGCTCAACTAAATTAGCAAGCATTTCTGTAAGATTATTACAAGCTTGCATGCGCGGTGCCGTACCCGCTTTACGCTCATTTTCTTCTTGAGCCACAGCTGCGTTGACTTTTGGAGTATCTAAATCGAAAACTGCAACATGGTAGCCGTTGTCAGCAATGTTTAATGCGAGGTTCTTGCCCATAACACCAAGGCCGATAACGCCGACGTGTGATTGTTGGATGTGGTTATTCATTAGTGTAGTTCCCACAGGTCACAGAGATTAATCGCGTAGTGCGAATCCATTTGGTTGGCAATTATAGCGATTCTTGTAACTAAATTACCAGTAACAAAATGCGGAAACGCTGTTTTTTACAATGTATGCTCAATTTAATTAACAGATTGCTACAATAGGAAAAATCAGAAACACCATTGGCGTTTCTGATTTTTTATTAGTCGAATACAATGTCGACGCGCTACTGAAGCTAAAATAAAATGACTAAAAAGTATACTAGCAGGTCGACTAACACCGCTGTGCCTGAGTAATGGTCTCATTACAAGGGATGAGTACCACAGAAAGCTCTGAACTAAGATTTAGTCAACTCAGTCGTTAACGCATTGGCATAACCCATTTTAGTGAGCGCATTACGTACTATGTCTAAGGTTTGTGGATCTTCAATGGTGGCCGGCATGGTGTAATCTTGATTGTCAGCAATTTTACGCATTGTGGCTCGCAATATTTTTCCTGAACGGGTTTTAGGTAATTTTTGTACTGCACTCACTAGCCTAAAAGAAGCCACGGGGCCTATTTCATGGCGTACCAGTGCAAGCAACTCTTTATACAATGCTTCATCTGACAAGGTAACGCCGTTTTTAAGCACCACCAACCCAAGAGGCACTTGGCCTTTTAGTTTATCTTGCACACCAATCACCGCCGCCTCAGCAACCGCATCATGTTGACAAAGTACTTCTTCAAATCGGCCTGTTGATAAACGATGTCCTGCGACATTAATAATGTCGTCGATGCGACTCATAATGTACAAATAGCCATCTTCATCTATGTAGCCAGCATCACCGGTTAAGTAATATCCAGGATACATAGATAAGTAACTGTCAATATAACGTTTATCGTTTTGCCACAAGGTCGTTAATGTGCCAGGAGGTAATGGCTGCTTTATCACCACATTGCCGCTTTCATTGGGTGCCACTTGTTGCCCCATCGCATCGAGGATCTCCACTTGATAACCCGGCACGGCACGCGCTGGCGATCCCGGTTTAATTTCTATCGGATCGGTTCCCATCAAGTTTGCCGCTACTGGCCAACCTGTTTCAGTTTGCCACCAATGATCAATCACAGGTTTACCTAAATGATGCTGACTCCAATTTAAGGTGTCTGGATCACAGCGCTCACCCGCTAAATACATTTGCTTGAGGCAGCTTAAATCAAATTTCTTAATGAAGTCGCCTTCAGGGTCTTCGCGTTTAATGGCTCTAATGGCAGTCGGCGCAGTAAAAAAGCTGCGAACTTGCTTTTGTTCGATAATCCGCCAAAAGGCGCCAGCATCAGGAGTACCAATGGGCTTACCTTCATACATAACGGTGGTTGCACCAACCAATAGCGGTCCATAAACAATATATGAATGCCCTACCACCCAGCCAACATCCGATGCAGCCCAAAACACATCACCTACACCGGTGTCGTAAATGTGTTTCATCGACCACGCCAATGCAACTGCATGACCGCCATTATCACGCACCACCCCTTTCGGTTGTCCTGTCGTGCCTGAGGTATACAGCACATACAATGGGTCAGTTGCATCCAGCGATACACAATCAGCATCAGGCGCATCCACCAGCGCATTATACCAATCAAGATCGCGGGGCGAGAGTAATTCAGCCTTGTATTCAGTACGATTTAAAATAATACAGTGATCGACTTGGTGGCTAGCTTGAGCTAAAGCATCATCTAGTAGCGGTTTGTAAGGCACCACACCTGAAGGTTCGATACCGCATGAAGCAGACAAAATCAATTTTGGCTTGGCATCATTAATCCGCGTAGACAACTCATTGGCCGCAAAACCACCAAAGACCACAGAATGAATCGCGCCAATACGCGCGCACGCCAACATGGCATAGGCCGTTTCAGGCACCATGGGCATGTAAATCACCACACGGTCACCTTTCTTTACACCCAGCGAGACCATTAAGCCCGCCAGTCTTTTAACCTGCGCTAGTACCGATTGATAACTAACGGAATATTCATGCTGTGTCACTGGGCTAATATAATGGATCGCTGTTTGTTCGCCTCGGCCAGCTAACACATGACGGTCTACCGCATTAAAACAGGTATTCATCTTGCCATCGGCAAACCAGCGATAAAAAGGTTTTTGACTGGCGTCTAATACTGTTTTAGGAGTAAGGTCCCAACTGATGGCTTCGGCGGCTTGTAGCCAGAATACTTCGGGCTCGGCTATCGATTGTGCGTGCATTGATAGTCCTAAATCAGCCATATCGCTCTCCGTTAATCAACTTGTATTACAATGATTATGAGCAGAATTCATTAAATTGCCCTATTAGACAAAAGGATAATAGCCACGATAATCAATAAGAAAACCGTTAGATCCATCCAAGTGTTTAGCTTAAGGTTGAACGTTCAAGTTATTAAAATAAAACACAATATAACAATTAGTTAGAGTACAACAACCGATAGAGTGGAAAGCAAAAATAACACTTTAACTGTCGGTATTATATCGAAAAAAGCCATGCAAACTTTACCTTTACGTAAACTTCATATATCTTGCATCAAAAGAAACACTTTTGGTGACATGATGAGCACAACCCATAGCCCTCAATCAACGTATTCAATCAGTGACTTATCAAAAGAATTTGATATCACCACCCGCAGTATTCGTTTTTACGAAGACCAAGGTTTGATTAAACCTAAGCGGCGCGGACAAACCCGTATATACAGTCTGAAAGACCGAGTGCGGTTAAAACTCATTTTACGCGGCAAACGCCTCGGTTTTTCGTTAGCAGAAACGCGTCGTCTATTTGAACTTTACGATGCAGATAAAAGTAGTTCAACGCAGCTCAACACCATGCTTGACTTAGTTAATGAAAAAAAATCGGCTCTACAGCAGCAAATGGACGACATTAAAGTGGTGCTAATGGAGCTGAATTCGGCCGAGCAGCAATGCCGAGTCGCGTTAGAAGACAATAGCCTCAAAAAGAGCAAGTAAGCCAACTAGCGACATAATACTGATAATAATAAAAGGCTTACTCAATTAAGTCTAACGTAATACTCCACTGCCAAAAACGCATATAAGCGTTGGTAGATAATGTTTTGCCAGATAATAATAAATTCAACAGGACACATGCATATGAGCGACTTATATACCAGCCTAAACTTTGGTTTAGGTGAAGACGTAGACATGTTACGTGATGCCGTTCGTGGTTTTGCCGCTAACGAGATTGCCCCAATGGCCGCCCAAGTCGATATCGACAACGCCTTCCCTAATCAATTATGGCCAGTGCTTGGCGATATGGGGCTATTAGGCGTAACCGTTGATGAGCAATATGGTGGCGCCAACATGGGCTATCTTGCCCATGTCGTTGCGATGGAAGAAATTTCACGCGCATCGGCATCCATAGGCCTAAGTTATGGTGCTCACTCAAACTTGTGTGTTAACCAAATTAACCGTAATGGAAATGACACTCAAAAAACAAAATATTTGCCTAAACTGATCAGTGGAGAGCATATTGGCGCCTTAGCCATGAGCGAACCTAATGCCGGTTCAGATGTGGTGTCAATGAAGCTACATGCCCGTAAAGAAGGCGATCGTTATATTCTGAATGGCAACAAAATGTGGATAACTAACGGCCCAGACGCTCACACCTATGTTATTTATGCTAAAACAGATGTAGACAAGGGTGCACATGGCATTACCGCGTTTATTGTTGAACGCGATTCTAAAGGTTTCAGTCAGGCACAAAAACTCGACAAGCTGGGTATGCGCGGTTCAAACACCTGTGAATTGGTGTTTGAAGACTGTGAGGTACCAGAAGAAAACATCTTAGGCGGCCTCAATAACGGCATTAAAGTGTTAATGAGTGGCCTTGATTACGAACGAGTTGTGTTATCTGGCGGCCCATTAGGCATTATGTCAGCGTGTATGGACATCGTCATACCTTACATTCATGAGCGTGAACAATTTGGCAAATCGATTGGTCAATTCCAATTAGTGCAAGGTAAGTTAGCCGATATGTACACTGGCATGAATGCCGCAAAGGCTTATGTTTACAGCGTGGCCAAGTCTTGTGACCGTGGTGAAGCGACTCGTAAAGATGCAGCAGGTGCCATTTTATACAGCGCAGAGCTTGCGACTAAAATGGCCTTAGATGCGATTCAACTTCTTGGCGGCAATGGTTATGTTAACGAGTATGCCACTGGTCGTTTACTGCGTGATGCCAAGCTTTACGAAATTGGCGCGGGCACCTCAGAAATCCGCCGCATGTTAATTGGCCGCGAATTATTTAACGAGTCAAAGTAAGCAACATTTGCCTCCTCTGTAGGGCGACATATTCAACGTGTCATGTCGCCCTTATCAAGCCCCTTTTTTTTGCTTCATTAAGGACATAGAAATGACGCAACTGAGCAGCCGCATCAATCCTCGCAGTGACGAATTTAAAACCAAGTCAGACAGCATGGCGTTATTAGTCAACGATCTCCAACAAAAGCTGGCAAAAATCGAACAAGGCGGTGGCCCTGTTGCCCTTGAACGTCACTTGTCGCGAGGTAAATTATTGCCTCGTCAACGCGTTGAAAAGCTACTCGATCCCGGGTCACCCTTCTTAGAGTTATCGCAATTTGCCGCCTACGAAGTCTATGACGAAGAAGTGCCTGCAGCCGGCGTTATCGCTGGTATCGGCCGTGTCAGTGGTGTTGAATGCATGATCATCGCCAACGATGCCACAGTAAAAGGCGGTACTTATTATCCTATCACCGTGAAAAAGCATTTACGGGCCCAAGACATTGCCAGTCGCTGTCACTTACCGTGTATTTACCTAGTTGATTCTGGGGGCGCCAATTTACCCCGCCAAGATGAAGTGTTTCCTGACCGGGATCATTTCGGCCGAATTTTCTATAACCAAGCACAAATGTCAGCTAAAGGTATTCCGCAAATTGCGGTGGTAATGGGTTTATGTACCGCGGGCGGCGCCTATGTGCCAGCGATGGCAGATGAATCTATTATTGTTAAAGATCAGGGCACCATCTTTTTAGCAGGGCCGCCACTAGTGAAAGCGGCAACCGGAGAAGAAGTCAGTGCAGAAGAGCTCGGCGGCGCAGATGTTCACACTAAAATATCTGGTGTTGCGGATCACTTGGCGCAAAATGACGACCACGCACTCGAGCTTGCTCGCCGAGCTATACTGCGTTTGAATCACCAAAAACACATCAAAAGCTTATTAAGTCCAGCTAAGCCGCCACAATTTGATATCCATGAATTGTATGGCATTGTCGGTACCGACCTTAAAAAGCCGTTCGATGTAAAAGAAGTGATTGCCCGTGTGGTTGACGATTCTGACTTTGACGAATTTAAAGCCAACTACGGCGCAACCTTAGTGTGCGGGTTTGCTCGCATCCATGGTTATCCGGTCGGAATTGTGGCTAATAACGGCATTCTTTTTTCCGAGTCGGCGCAAAAAGGCGCTCACTTCATTGAACTGTGTTGCCAACGTAAAATCCCCTTATTGTTCTTACAAAATATCACCGGTTTTATGGTGGGTAAAAAGTACGAACATGAAGGCATTGCCAAGCACGGCGCCAAAATGGTCACTGCGGTATCTTGTGCCAATGTACCTAAATTTACTGTAATTATCGGTGGCAGTTATGGCGCCGGTAACTACGGCATGTGCGGCCGCGCATTTGAACCCACCATGATGTGGATGTGGCCTAACGCCCGTATTTCAGTGATGGGCGGCGAACAAGCTGCGGGTGTATTAGCCACCGTGCGCCGTGACGGTTTAGCCCGTAAAGGGGTTGAATGGTCTGCAGAAGATGAACAAGCTTTCCGTAAACCCATTGTTGAACAATACGAAAAAGAAGGTCATCCGTATCATGCCAGCGCCCGTCTTTGGGATGATGGCATTATTGACCCAGCACAAACTCGTGACGTTGTCGGATTAGCGTTATCGGCAGCGTTAAATGCTCCTATTGAAGACACCCGTTTTGGGGTGTTTCGCATGTAACTCATGCGGTTAATTCAACTAACTAGGAGTAAGTACAATGTTATCAAACCAATATAAACACATTGAATGTGGTGTAGCGCAAGGCGTTGCACAGCTCACCTTAAACCGGGCCGAAGTTCACAATGCTTTTGATGAAGTGATGATCAGCGAAATGATCAACGCCATCGAAACCTTTGCCAGTGACAGTCAATGCAATATGCTCATTTTACGTGCCAATGGCAAAAACTTCAGTGCAGGTGCAGACCTAAACTGGATGCGTAAACAAGCAAAAATGGACGTTGGCCAAAACCTTGCTGACGCCCATGAGCTTGCCAAGCTGATGCATGTACTGGACAAGTTTCCCAAACCAACCATCGCCCTCGTTCAAGGTGCCGCCTTTGGTGGTGCATTAGGGCTGATTTGTTGCTGCGACATTGCCATTGCCACTGCTCGCGCTAGCTTCTGTTTAAGCGAAGTGAAACTCGGTCTTATTCCCGCAGTAATAAGTCCGTATGTGTTGCGCGCCATGGGTAACCGCCAATCTCGTCGCTTTATGCTGACCGCAGAACGTTTTAGTGCCGATGTAGCCTTAACCCATCAAGTGGTCCACGAGATCAATGATGATTTAGACGCCGCTGCTGCGCCATTTATTGCCGCGTTTAATGCCAACAGTCCACAAGGCATGGCATGGGTAAAAACCTTAGTATCACGATTAGAAGATGGCGTGATCGACGACGCTACGCTCAATTTCACCAGCGAGCAGATTGCTCGAATTCGAGTATCAGATGAAGGTCAAGAAGGTCTTAATGCCTTTTTTGAAAAAAGACCCCCAGCATGGCAAACCGCCAAATCTGATCCACAAGGAGCCCAATAATGTTTACCAAATTACTGATCGCAAACCGTGGTGAAATTGCTTGTCGTATTATTAAAACGGCCCAAACCATGGGGGTACGCACCATTGCTTTGTATTCTGACGCCGACAAAGACGCCCGTCATGTGGCCATGGCAGATGAGTCGTTTTACTTAGGTGGTAGTGCCCCTGCTGACTCGTATTTAAAAGCCGATTTAATTATCGAGATTGCAAAAAAGTCAGGCGCAGAAGCCATCCATCCTGGTTATGGTTTTCTGTCTGAAAATGCCGATTTCGCCCGCAAATGTGAACAAAATGGCATCGCCTTTGTTGGTCCAGGTAGTGACGCGATTGATGCTATGGGCAGTAAAAGTGCCGCTAAAGAAATCATGTCTAAGGCCAATGTACCGCTAGTGCCGGGTTATCATGGTGAAGATCAAACTGACGCTACCTTGATTGCCGAAGCTAAAGCCGTTGGCTTTCCGCTATTAATTAAAGCGGCTTATGGTGGCGGCGGAAAAGGTATGCGCATCGTCGAAAACGACGGCGAAATCCTTGCAGCGATTAACTCCGCACGCCGTGAAGCCAGCTCGTCATTTGGTAACGATAAACTCTTGATGGAACGCTACTTACGTCAACCTCGCCATGTTGAAGTACAAGTGTTTGCCGACAGTCAAGGTAATGCCATTTACTTATCCGATCGAGACTGCTCCATCCAACGTCGCCATCAAAAAGTGGTTGAAGAGGCGCCTGCACCGGGGTTATCAGATGAGTTACGCGCCCAAATGGGTAATGCCGCGGTTGCCGCCGCTAAGGCGATTGATTACGTCGGTGCCGGTACGGTTGAGTTTTTACTTGATACCGACAACAGCTTTTACTTTATGGAAATGAATACCCGTTTACAGGTCGAACACCCCGTCACCGAAATGGTCACCGGCCAAGATCTTGTCAAATGGCAGCTTCTTGTGGCCAGTGGCAATGAATTACCGCTTCGCCAAGATGAAGTGCGTATTCATGGTCATTCATTTGAAGTGCGTATTTACGCTGAAGATCCCCAAAACGAATTTTTACCCGCCAGCGGTAAGCTCAACTTTTTGCGTGAACCTGAGCAAAATCGCCATGTGCGTATCGACTCGGGCATTCGTGAAAACGATGTCATCAGTAACTTTTATGACCCAATGATCGCCAAATTGATTGTGTGGGATGAGTCGCGACCAAGCGCACTGCAACGCTTAGTACATGCGCTTGAGTCATACCAAATAAGTGGCCTTAAACATAACATCGAGTTTTTAGCCAACATAGCTGAACACCCAGCCTTTGCTGCTGCAGACTTCTGTACTGACTTTATTGAACGTTATGGCGACACCTTAATTGGTGATGCGGCCATTGAAGCCGATACCGCATTAGCCCTAGCAGGGCTTTTTCAAGTACTGTCACGTAAGCATGCGGCTAAAGCATTGGCAATTAATAGCGCTGACCCATACTCACCGTGGGGCTTAGTGAGCGGCTTTAGATTAAACAGCTCCAGCGTACATCGGGTGTCGTTATTAACCGATGCCGCAGCCGATGTTCAGCAACATGATTTGTTACTCACCGCCGTTGGCGAGCAATATCAACTGTGTTTACACGACCAAGTACTGACGTTAGCGGGTGAACTCAAAGCCGATTTACTCTTAGCAGAAATTAACGGCCATAAAAGTAAAATCCCAGTAAGCCATCAAGGTGATGACTTCACCCTGTTCTTACCGTCAGGCAGTTACCACTTTAAAGCCATCTTGGCACAAGTGATTGAGGACGTGGTTAACCATGCAGATAAACTTAAAGCGCCAATGAATGGCACCGTGGTGACCCATTTAGTGGCAGTGGGCGATGAAGTCAAAGCAGGCCAAGGTTTGCTAGTAATGGAAGCGATGAAAATGGAATACACCATTGAAGCGCCGTTTGATGGCATAGTCAGTGAATTTTACTTCCAAAGCGGCGAGCTTGTCAGCGATGGTGCCCAACTGTTAAATGTTGAGCCATTAGTGAATGAAACCAGCGTCGAGGAAGCATAAATGCTGCCCTCTAAAGTGAGCGTTTTTGAAGTCGGCGCCCGTGATGGTTTGCAAAATGAAGCGCCGGTAACAACGGCAGACAAGCTGACACTGATTGAGCAACTTGCCGATGCGGGTATTAAGCGTATTGAAGCTGGCAGCTTTGTGTCACCTAAGTGGGTGCCACAAATGGCCGACTCCGATGCGGTATTTCAGCAACTTAAACGTCAAATTAATCGCCGCCTTGGCGTGGTTTACAGTGCATTAACGCCTAACTTAAAAGGCTTTGAACTGGCACTCGCTGCTGGCGCTGATGAAGTGGCCATTTTTGGTGCCGCATCAGAAACCTTTAGCCAAAAAAATATTAATTGCTCCATTGATGAGTCAATAGAGCGCTTTATTCCGCTGATAGAAACTGCCAAAAAGCACAATATTGCCGTGCGCGGTTATGTGTCTTGTGTACTCGGTTGCCCATACGAAGGTCATATTAACGTCAGTGAAGTCGCTAGAGTATCTGAAATCCTTTATAAGATGGGTTGCTACGAAATATCCCTTGGCGACACCATTGGCGTTGGCACACCAAACCAAGCCCGTAAAATGGTCGAAGCCGTTGCTAATGTGGTACCCGTGGATAAATTAGCCCTGCATTTTCATGACACTTACGGTCAGGCACTTGCCAATATACTCGCCTGCCTTGAAACAGGTGTCAGCGTGTTTGACGCTTCGGTAGCCGGCCTTGGAGGCTGCCCTTACGCCAAAGGTGCATCGGGTAATTTAGCCACAGAAGATCTTGTTTACATGCTCCATGGCATGGGCATAGAAACGGGCATAGACTTAACAAAACTTGCACTAGCTGGCGACACTATTAGTCGCGCATTGGGGCGCACTAATGGGTCCAAAGTAGCAAATGCAATCAGAGCATAATCACATATACTCAAAATAGTTGGCACGACATAACGCTGGCAGTTGATATAAATATAACCATAAGGACAACAAGATGACAGGATTCAATAAAGTCGTCCACAGCTATGAAGAAGCACTAGCAGGATTAAAAGATGACATGACCATTATGGTCGGCGGCTTTGGTTTGTGTGGCATCCCAGAAGGGTTAATTAACCACATGGTTAAATTGGGCGTTAAAGGCTTAACGGCAATATCAAACAATGCCGGTGTCGATGACTTTGGTTTAGGGCTATTACTGAAACAACACCAAATTTCGACCATGATCGCTTCTTACGTGGGTGAAAACGCCACTTTCGAACAACAAATGTTATCGGGTGAGCTCAACGTTATATTAACCCCGCAAGGCACTCTAGCTGAAAAAATTCGTGCTGGCGGCGCTGGCATACCTGCATTTTTTACCGCCACAGGTTACGGCACGCCCATTGCTGATGGTAAAGAAACCCGTGAAATCAAAGGTCGTCACTACGTATTAGAAGAATCACTTAGCGCTGATTTTGCCTTAGTGCGAGCGTGGAAAGCCGATACTATGGGTAACTTGGTGTTTCGCAAAACCGCCGCTAACTTCAATCCGATGATGGCCACCGCGGGTAAAATTACCGTGGTTGAAGCAGAAGAAATTGTTCAACCTGGCGAGCTCGATCCAGACCACATTCATACACCGGGTATTTATGTCGATCGCGTGATCAAAGCCAGCTTTGAAAAACGTATCGAGCAACGCACAGTCAAAACAGCAACCGCTGCGGCAAAATAAGGGAGATAACACCATGGCATTGACCAGAGAACAACTCGCCCAGCGCGTAGCAAAAGAATTACAAGATGGCTTTTACGTTAACCTAGGCATTGGCATCCCTACCCTTGTAGCTAACTACATTCCTGATGGCATACAAGTGATGTTGCAGTCAGAAAATGGTTTGTTGGGGATGGGCGAGTTTCCTACTGAAGACAATATAGATGCAGACCTTATCAACGCCGGTAAGCAAACGGTGACAGCGGTAAAAGGGGCTTCATTTTTTTCATCAGCAGAAAGCTTCGCCATGATCCGTGGCGGCCATGTCGACCTCACCGTATTGGGTGCATTTGAAGTGGATATTAACGGCTCAATTGCCTCATGGATGATCCCCGGAAAACTGATTAAAGGTATGGGCGGCGCGATGGATTTAGTCGCCGGTGCTGACAATATTATTGTCACCATGATGCACGCAGACAAATACGGCAACTCTAAACTATTGTCAAAATGCGAGTTACCGCTAACCGGTTACGGCTGTATTAAACGGGTGATGACCGATTTAGCTTTTATGGAAATTAAAGAAGGTGCGTTCCATTTACTTGAGCGCGCGCCCGGCGTTACCGTTGAAGAAATTGTGGCCAAAACCGCTGGTAAGTTAATCGTCCCAGTACACGTACCTGAAATGACGTTTTAATTGCTATTAAACGGTCAAGATCAACAAAGCCCGCTTGTTTTTATATAACCAATGATGCGGGCTTTGTTATACCACTATCATAATATTATCGGCTTATTCCTCTGCCGGGACCACCAACACATTACTGCGCATGCGGCCTAAAATGGATTCAGCGGTATTACCAATAATGCGGCCTAATAATCCCTGTCGTTGCCGCGCACCAATAACAAAAAATTGGCTTTTTAATCGACAAGCCAGTTCAAATAAACACAGTTCAGGCTCACCCGAGATAATATGCATGCAATCAGAATCAATGCCTATGTCGGCAATTTTTTGCTTATGTTCTGCATAGGCTTTTTTGACTAAGGCATTAATGTCGAGTATATCCATGTCGCGAACAATTTGCGGTATTCGTAACACATAAGCGACATGTAACTGAGTTCCCGTCGCTTTAGCAAGCTGTTTACCATTGGCAATAACTGCGTCATTAAGTCGTTGTTTAGCTGGATGACTAGTACCTAAATCTATAGAAATGAGTGTGGTGTTGCCATTATTGAGCGGATTGTTTGTTAACAGTAATAGTGGCATTTTAGTATGGCGAATTAACTGCCAATCGGTAGGCAAATAATAATCAGCATGATGGACCGCCTTGACCATAAGATCAAAACCATGACGCGCTGAGTGATCACAAGCATGCTCAAAAAGATACTTACTCCATATCACGTGCAACGGAACATCTTCGGCATCAAGCGAATCTAAATGCTGTTGCAGTTGCCGTTCTCGTTGCGTCATTAATGCCTTTTGTGCAACTCCGGCTAAACGAGGGTTATCACAGTCTGCTCCAGTTAAATAGGCGTAAGTGTAAGCAAAAACCTCAGCCTGTTTATTAAGACTTTTTGCCAATGATAATCCTAGGGCAATGGCATCGGTATGCGCTTGTTCCATTTGAGCAATTACGAACATTTTGTTCATCCAACTCTCCTTGTGATGTCACTCTTTATCTGATAAAACAAAAATCTGTAGACCAACTTAATAAAGCTAATCAGTTTATTCGCACCTATTCCCCCCCTCTAATACTCCCCCAACGAGAATGAGGTTAACAACTCAGTAAAACGTGAGCTAATAACTATCTTTAGCTTAGCCATTAGCGTAAGTTTGTGCTTGAATATCGGTACAAAAATTGATCGGAATCAATTTTATTAGCGCAACTCGGTTCAATTACATTCTGCTCAACTTAGAGAGGGATAGATGGCAATAGACAGCTTTGTTATGTCGCTCTGTCTCATTCTTATTGTAGGTAGAATATTGGGTGAACTTAGTGACCGACTAGGATTCCCGAGCGTAGTGGGTGAAGTCACTGCGGGGATATTAATCGGCCCTTCACTGCTAAATTGGGTTACCCCTCACAGCACGTTAGCCATCATCGCTGAGCTCGGTGTTATTTTACTGTTATTTGATATTGGCTGTGAAACATCCATAAAAAAGCTAGCCCATTCAGGCAACAAAGCCGTCAAGGTCGCCCTATTAGGTATTGTCATTCCTTTAATCGCTACGGGATTAGCAAGCCTTTACTGGCTATCGATACCTCCTTTTACCGCATTATTTTTTGGCTGCGCCTTGACGGCCACCAGTATTGGTATTTCGGTGCGAGTATTGACATTAAACAATCAAAGCCAAAGTACCGCTGGACAAATCATTCTTGGCGCGGCTGTCATCGATGATATTATTGGAGTGATATTACTGAGTGTATTGTTTAATTTTTCTTCATCCGGTGAATTATCCATAAGCTCAATATTGATATTGTTTATCATGATTGCCTGCTTTATTATCCTCAGTCCGCCACTGGTCAGGATCATTATCTATTTAACCCGCTGGTTGCAGCTTAAAACGCGAATGCCTGGTTATGAAGTTTTTGTGGTGATGGCAATGATTTGTTTATTTGCTTGGTTAGCACATTGGTTTGGTACCCCAGCAATTTTAGGTGGATTTGCTGTAGGTATGGGCTTGTCACGGCAATTTACCTCGCCGTTAAATCAATACCTAAAAAACCCTTTTACTTATACCCATAAACTGGAACAATCAGCAAAGCCGCTAGTGCAGCTGTTCAGCCCGATTTTTTTTGTTTATGTCGGTATTAGTCTGGATCTAAGTCAACTTGATATGAGCTTCACCGGCTTGATATTACTCGCTTGGTTAACCTTAATCGCGGTGGCGAGTAAATTTATTGCGGGGTTAATGGCCAGCTCAAACTGGCAAGAAAAACTCATTGTCGGTTCGGCAATGGTGCCAAGGGGGGAAGTGGGATTGGTGTTTGCAGAAATGGGCCGTCAGCTTGGCGTTATTCAAGCAAAAGAATTTGCCATTTTAGTAATGATTATCGCCCTCACGACCCTGATAGGGCCACTTATTTTGAAATATATCTTGAGTAGAAAAACCTAATCACAATACACTCAGTCCCGTTCACCATCATAAATGAGCACGATGAGCAAAGAGTGGCGCGGTTATTGCCATAGTTAGTTCAATAATAGCTGCACCGCTTTATCCAAATTTGGATCATCGGGATTGGATGTATTGGTCACCCATGCAATGTGACCACTACGGTCAATAAATACTGTCGTCGGTGTGCCTCTAACACCATACAAGTTAGCAACTTTATCACCTATGATGAGCGTCTTCATTCCTAAACCTCGATCGAGCAAGCTTTGTCTGGGGTTGGCGCCATCGTCTTCGTTAAAACTAATTCCAATCATCTGCAAGTCTGTATGCTGATATTTCAGCCGCAGCTTTTCTAAACCGGGCTGAAGCTTTTTACAATATGGGCACCATGTGGCCCAAAAATGCACAATCACAGGTTTACCGGCGTAATCATGTAAATTAAATGGCTGGCCATCTGCCCGAGTTAGTTCAAAATTTGGAGCAATACGCTGATCCACTTTGGCCACCGCATCAGCGGCGCGTAAAGGTATAAAAGACAACAATAACAATGCAAATATAAACAATGCAGAAACACTGACTACAGGCCAAATAGATTTCATCACTCGCCCCTTTTAATAGATTTTTTCTGTTGATAAATGAATAAAACAATCTCAAATCGGGATAATAAGTGGTTAACAAACCGCTCTTTGTTCTGCGAATAAGGAAAGTCTGACATTGCAGACTTAAAATAAATTCGTTCTTATCGATTTATCCCATCTGTTATTCCGAGTTGAGATTATACAGACCGGACAAAACCCATTTTGTGTTCGCTTGCTGTGTATAAAAACGCTTTCATTAGTACTGATCTTTTCAAGCCCAAGTAAGGTATTAACATAGCGGTAAGCAACAGATAGATTAAAGAGTAAATAAATCGTTACAGCTTCGCCAAAAAGATAAGTTTACCCTGATGTAAAAAACTGAGTTTTTACTCGAATTTGCGTATGTTAGATAAGCATACATAATCTGATTCGACCAGTAGCAATGGTTACGACTTGTTACCGAGACCAAACTTAAATATAACATAACCAAGGAACGACCTTATGCCAATTTACCAAGCTCCACTTCGTGATTATCAATTCATTCTGTCTGAACTGCTTAATGTTTATCAACAAACTGATTTACGCGGCTTTGATGAATTAGATGCAGATCTCACTGATGCAATTTTACAAGGTGTCGCCGACTTCACTACCGACATCATGTTGCCTCTCAATGCTAGTGGTGACTTGGAAGGTTGTAAACTGGTCGATGGCAAGGTCATTACCCCTTCTGGTTTTAAGCAAGCTTATAAGCAATATGTAGAAGATGGTTGGGCCACATTAACTTGCGATCCTGAGTTTGGCGGCCAAGGTCTGCCAGAAGTTATTGGCACATTTGCCACCGAAATGAAAACGGCTACTAATATGGCTTTTGCTATGTATCCAGGGTTAACCCATGGTGCTTATTCGGCTATTCATGTGCACGGCAGTGATGCATTAAAGCAAAAGTACTTAGCCAAGCTAGTCAGTGGCGAGTGGACCGGCACCATGAACTTAACCGAGTCCCATGCTGGTACCGATTTAGCGTTACTTCGCACCAAGGCTGTCCCAGCCGGTGATGAGCTTTTTGCCATTAGTGGTGAGAAAATCTTTATATCATCTGGTGATCATGATCTTGCCGAAAATATTATTCACTTAGTATTAGCTCGCCTGCCTGATGCGCCAGAAGGCGTTAAAGGGATTTCGTTATTCGCAGTGCCTAAGTTTTTAGTCAATGCCGATGGCAGCCTAGGCGAAGCAAACACTCTGAGTGCGACAGGCCTTGAACATAAAATGGGAATTCACGGCAACTCAACTTGTGTAATGCATTTTGACGGCGCAATAGGCGAATTAGTTGGCGCAGCGCATCAAGGCTTAAAAGCCATGTTCACCATGATGAACCAAGCGCGTTTAGGTGTCGGTATTCAAGGTTTAGGCGTATCCGATATTGCTTACCAAAATGCATTGGTCTATGCCAAAGATCGTATTCAAGGCCGCGCCTTAAGTGGTGTTAAACAACCTGAGAAAGCCGCAGACTCTTTGTTAGTGCATGGTGACATTCGACGTATGTTGTTATCACAAAAGTCTTTCAATGAAGGTACACGTGCGCTAATGGGCCAACAGGCGTTATGGCTTGACCAAGTAGAACGTCATGCAGACCCTGAAAAAGCTAAACAAGCTAATGCACTTGCCGCCTTGTTTACGCCTATTGTTAAAGGCTTTGTCACCGACCAAGGCTTTAAAGCTTGTGTTGATGCCCAGCAGGTTTATGGCGGGCATGGGTATATTAATGAATGGGGTATGGAGCAGTATGTGCGTGATATTCGTATCGCGATGATTTACGAAGGCACAAATGGCGTACAGGCTCTCGATTTAGTTGGCCGAAAACTACTGAGCGACAAAGGCGCAGCATTAACGGTATGGTCGGGCATGGTGAAACAGTTAATTCAAGAAAACGCTAGCAACGAAGCCATGAAGCCTTATATTGCAGGGTTAATGGATGCGGCGGGCGATCTTGAAAAAGCCACTGGCTTTATAGTGCAATCAGCCAGCAAAAAACCAGACCTTATTGGCGCAGCATCAATGCCGTATATGCAACTCTTTGGCATTACCGCACTCGCTTGGATGTGGACCCGTGTGGCGGCAACATCATTGGCCGCATTAGAGGCTGGCACTGAAGAAGCCGAGTTTTATCAAGCTAAGCTTAATACGGCAAAATTCTTCATGAGCTACTGGGGCAGCCAAACTCGCAGCCTACGCAAACAAATTGAGTCTAGCAGCGCCGATATTGTCGATTTCGCAGAAGCCGACTTTTAATCACGGTATGATGCTGTCAAAACAACCGTAAAAAATCCTAAAAAAAACCGCTTCAATATCCATTGAAGCGGTTTTTATTTTATTCTGTCGCAGTAATTAAGTGTTAATCCCACAAAAATTCGCGAAAATGTTTACGGCAAACCGACTCGTAACTTTCATTACCGCCAATCTCAACTTGCTCACCTTCGCGCATTGGATTACCTTCATGATCAAGGCGAACCACCATGTTGGCTTTACGGCCACAATGACAAATGGTTTTCAGTTCGACTAGCTTGTCTGCCCACGCTAATAAGTAATGACTTCCCGTAAACAATTCACCTTGAAAGTCATTGCGCAAGCCATAACATAACACCGGGATATCGAGGTTATCTACAACATGTGTTATCTGCCTGACTTGGGCTTTACTTAAAAACTGACATTCATCAATCAATACACAGTGAATTTTTTGCTCATGATTCGAAGTCGAAATTAACTCAGTTAAATTATCGGTGCTACCGAATACCTGTGCCTCAGTTTCAATACCAATACGCGATGCCACTTTACCAACACCATAACGATTATCTATTGATGCCGTCATCACTAACGTGTGCATACCGCGCTCACGATAATTATAAGAAGACTGCAGTAATGACGTTGATTTACCGGCATTCATCGCCGAATAGTAAAAATACAGTTGCGCCAAAGTTAAGCGTCCTAATGTTTAGCCAGATAATATCGTCCATATTACCTTTTCTAGCATCGTAATGAAAAACAAAAATGGCGTATTCGTTACCCATACGCCATTTTTCAATGCGACACAAAGTGAGACCATTCAGCTGAACAAGACCATCATTTACAAAAAGCAGCCTTATTCATATCGCGCATTTTCTAGCCCAAAAGCGCAGGATCACAATACTGATCACAAATAATATCGAGCAACAAACAAGCCCGGCCATTAATGAACCGGTAAAACCAAGTACGATATAACCCACTAAACTAATCAAGGCCGCAATAAGTGCATAAGGCAACTGAGTCACAACATGGTCAATATGATGGCAACTGGCTCCGGTTGATGACAAAATCGTGGTGTCTGAAATAGGCGAACAATGATCACCAAATACAGCACCAGAAAGCACCGCTGCCAGCATAGGTAACATCATAGTGCTATCACTGCCCATCGCCATATCGGCCGCTATCGGTAGCATAATGCCAAAGGTGCCCCAACTCGTTCCGGTTGAAAATGCGGTAATGCCAGCTAATAAAAATAACATTGCTGGTAACAAAGCAAATGGAATGTTGTCAGTAGCCAAACTGGCCATGTACTTACCGGTTTCAAGCTGACCAATTACGCTGGAAATAGTCCAAGCAAATAATAAAATGTAAATTGCAGGTAGCATTGAACGTGCACCAACAGACATTCCTTTGAACAGCATAGTCAGCTCAACTTTCTGCTGGAACGCTAACAATACGGTGACAATCAATCCCACTAAAGATCCAAAAAATAGAGAAAAACTGACGTCTGTATTTTCGAATGCGCCTAACACACTAAACACTTGGTCTTTGGCTACTAATGCCTCAGCGCCACTGGAAACCATAAAGTAAACGGTCGCAAACACTAATATGGCGATAGGTAAAAACAACCCAATCACTTTACCGGTGTCAGCTTCCGGTAAATCGGTCACGGCGCCAGGTGGCTTGCCTTTTGATTCATCAAATAAGTTACCTCGAAGTGCATTAAATTCATGCTGGCGCATTGGACCCACATCTAAGCCAAAAATCGCCACACACACTAATAACAGTAACGAGAACAACGCATAAAAGTTCATTGGGATCATTTGAATGAACACACTTAGATGACCAGAATCAGCAAAACCATGTGCCGTTAAAATACCGCCAATGAGCGCAATAATATATGCCCCCCAGCTCGATACAGGAGAAATAACGCAAATAGGAGCTGCAGTAGAGTCAAGAATATAGGCGAGTTTAGCGCGTGAAATATGATATCTGTCTGTAATAGGTCGAGAAATAGAACCCACAACTAAACTGTTGAAGTAATCATCAATAAAGACTACACAACCGAGAAAAATGGTCATTAACTTAGCATCACGCTTATTACGAATGCGCAGTTTAGCCCAATCGGCAAACGCTCGAGCCGATCCACTCACGGTGATCAGCGCAGTGATCATCCCAAGTACAATTAAAAACCCTAGAATATAGACATTCCATGAACTCAGTTCACCGTCTTTCCAGACAAGCTGGCTAGCGGTTTGCACGATATACTCACCCGTTCCAACCAGCGAAAACTGAGTGAGCAATAAGGCACCAAAAATAATACCTAAACCTAAGGATAATAAAACTTTACGGGTTAATATGGCTAACGTAATTGCCACAAGAGGAGGCAATACAGAAAGAGCCGAATCGGCATAACTTGTCATCATAATAGTTAATTTATGTCTTCGTTGGATACGAATGAAGCAAAACTAAAAATAAGACTAAGCATACACAGAAAGCATATGCACAACTTACTAGTAGCACTCCACAGTAATACCCATTTAATATGAATATCATTATTTTTATCTTATCGATAAAAAACACCATGACAGTGCAGTCCCTTTCAAGAACTGCCCCAACAAATGCGCTTGATAGACCCATTTGCTTCGGCATTGCATCCTTTTATGTTGAATTATTGGCATCACCCAATTCAACATGACTTTTATGCAACGCACCTCTACTTTTGTTGTTTGTACTTAAAGCTCATTACAAACAGCGCGAACATACAACCATAAGTAGCATATGCAATGCCAGTAAAAAACACTTAACCGAAGTGCAAATAACAATAACAATAACTTAAACCACAACCTATTAGCATTAATGTAACGTTTTTACATAAAACACACGCTAGCGTAACGGGCACAGAAATAGCAACGGCATACAAGCGTCGACATTTGAACGGAAACCTCTTTTCAAGATCAGGATAGATCCAGTAATAATCCAAAAGTAATCCAAAAGTAATCCAATAAAAAAGGTTTCTACCTTATGAGTAGAAACCGTTTAGAATCGATCGACAAGACGCTCAATAACACTTCTACATCAGTAGCCATTGCTGACTAGATCAACTCGCATCTCTCTAATTGAAGCCCGATTATACGAGATTATTCAGTGCTGGTACCGCTTCAAATAAATCGGCAACCAGTCCATAATCAGCCACTTGAAAAATAGGTGCTTCTGGATCTTTATTAATCGCTACAATCACTTTTGAATCTTTCATACCGGCAAGATGTTGAATCGCACCAGAAATACCTACCGCAATATACAAGTCAGGTGCGACAATCTTACCCGTTTGACCCACTTGTAAATCGTTTGGCACAAAACCAGCATCCACAGCCGCACGAGATGCGCCAACAGCCGCGCCTAGTTTATCTGCCAATTGCTCTAATAAAGCAAAGTTCTCACCGTTACCCATGCCACGGCCACCAGACACAATAATGCCTGCATTACCGAGTTCAGGACGGACTGATTCAGTTAACGATTGAGATACAAATTCAGTGCGGGCATCAATTGCTTGACTTAAGTTTATCGCTTCAGCACTGCCTGTTGAGGCCGCAGCATCAAAGGCACTTGAGCGCACGGTCATGACTTTCTTGGCATCCAAGCTCTGTACTGTAGCAAGTGCATTACCAGCATAAATAGGGCGTACAAAAGTGTCACTGCTTACCACTTCAATCACTTCAGAAATCTGAGCAACGTCTAATAATGCTGCCACACGAGGTAAGGTATCTTTACCTACGCTCGAAGCCGCAGCCAAAATGTATTCGTAATCCGCCGCTATTTCAACGACCAGTTTTGAAACATTTTCAGCTAATTGAGCACCATATAATGCCGCATCTGCTACTAAGACTTTACTCACACCCGCTAAACTTTGTGCTGCACTTACCGCGGCAGAACAATCAACACCAGCAACCAATACATGAATATCACCACCAATGGCTGCAGCAGCGCTAACCACTTTAGCCGTATCAGTTTTCAGACTGATATTATCGTGTTCTGCTAATACTAAAATGGTCATATTAGATCACCTTCGCTTCATTTTTTAACTTATCAACTAACTCTTCAACAGAAGACACCATGATGCCTGCTTTACGCTCAACAGGAGGCGTAACGCTTAGTACCGTTTGATGTGTCTTCAAGCTCACACCAAGATCTGCTACCGTCATTATCTCTAATGGCTTACGCTTAGCCTTCATAATATTAGGTAATGAAGCATAACGAGGCTCATTCAAACGTAAGTCAACCGTAACAATCGCAGGTAATGGCATTTTTAAGGTTTGTAACCCACCATCTACCTCACGGATAACCGTAACAATATCACCCTCAACGTTGACTTCTGATGCAAATGTTGCTTGTGGCATATCAGTTAACGCCGCTAACATTTGTCCAGTTTGATTGTTATCGCCATCAATTGACTGCTTACCAAAAATAATTAATTGCGCTTGCTCTTTTTCTTGCACCGCTTTTAATAGCTTTGCAATAGACAACGGCACTAGCTCTTCATCGGTTTCAATATGTATCGCTCGGTCTGCACCTAATGCCATTGCTGTTCTTAATTGTTCTTGCACCGCTTTAGAACCAACACTCACTACCACAACTTCAGTAGCAATACCGGCTTCTTTTAAGCGAACAGCCTCTTCTATCGCAATTTCGCAAAATGGGTTTAACGCCATTTTAAGGTTTGTCATATCAACACTTGTGTTGTCAGCTTTTACTCTGACCTTCACATTGGAATCGACTACGCGTTTAACTGGCACCAATACTTTCATAGGGTTTCCTTCCTACACCTTCAATGTATTTGGACAACACATTGGCGTTTGCCAATGCAAGATGGGTTAACTTTACGTCCTGTTAACGTGAACGTCAATCAAAGTCAAACGCTTGTTTACATATTTTTTGTTGTTATGGTGGCAATCAAACTAAACAAACAGAGTTGAATTAGGGCTTAATGAGAAAGCTGAGTTAAATTTTATTTCATAAACAGATAATTTAATTTGATTCAATGCCAAATAGTTTCTATTATTACATCTATATTCAGTATTTATTTAGCTGTATTGGTAATAATTAGACAAATAATCTGATTTATATCTGATTTATATCTGATTTAGATTAAGAATATCGACTAAATAAACCATCAGTGGCACTGAAACGTTAATAACTTTATATCTTATAACTGTTTATTTTTATAAATCAATCATTAGGAAACTACATATCATGAGTGACTTTTTACACATATTAACCCACGGTCGCCGTTTTAAAGCTGCAGTAAAAGAATTGTCGCTTGATGATTTGCGTGAAGCCGCTGCAAAATTAGAAAAAATTATTGCCGAACGTCAAGAAGAAGATAAATTAGAACTCGAAGCTAATGCTGAGCGTAATGCACGTATTGCTGAAATTCTTGCCCAAATTCAAAACAGTGGTTTATCAATTGAAGATTTAGGTGAAGTCACCTCTTCAGCTAAAACGTCGACCAAAAAACGTGCACCACGTCCACCAAAATATCAAATCACCATTGATGACAAATTAATTCAATGGACTGGTCAAGGACGTATGCCAACCGTATTCAAACAACAAGTTGATAGCGGAAAGAACATGGCTGAATTTTTAATTCCTGGTATGGAATAATTTTCTGACTTAATGGTTAACAACACAATTATCCCTTAAATTTGAAAAGAGCTTACTTCGGTAAGCTCTTTTTTTATGGCCTTTAATCGCTTTATCATCGCCATCAGACAAGGTAAACTCACCCTTGTTGATCCATTTCCCATTAATAGAAGGTTACGGCTATGACTTTTCCTCTTAAACCTATTTTTATTGTCTCCGGTATCGCATTATTATTGAGTGCTTGTGCAAGTGATTACACATTCAAAAGTAATTTAGACAGTAAAAATATCAATGATTACTTTAAAGCCAGTGATGTCCAATTATACGAAGGTAACCAACTACCAAAAGGACCGTTTGCAGTATTAGGCTTAGTTGAAGGTGAAGCCTGTCAAGAAAGCAGCCAAGATGCACCGCCACAAATGGCCGTTGCACGTACCAATGCTAGAAGAGCAGCAGCCGATTTGGGCGCTAATGGATTCGTGGTTAAAAGTTGCTTTATTATTGCAGAAGCGGACACCAGTTGTTTTAGTCGTGCACTATGCGTAGGTCAAGCCATTAAAACGCCTACAGAAAAATAATAACTCAATATAATATATTGGTAGCCTATAAATGATGAGTGCCCATATAATACTCATCAAGATTTTTTATATTTTATGTCTGATTTCCTTTTTATGTTTAATCCAGGTATTGCATGACACAAGGTAACGATCAACACGGTCAAACAGATCCTATAAATAACAGATCTCGCGTTCCATTTAGCAGCCAATTAAATGCTGTTGCAATATGCCGAACACCTTATAAACAAAAGTTTGGCATTCCGCGTCAGCCCGGCTTAGTCGATGTGGTTGGTTATATTGAATTTGAACCTGCTTTTAATCACATTGATGCCGTCAGAGGGATAGAACAAAACTCGCACTTATGGTTATTATTTTGTTTCCATGAAAATATAGCACAAGGCTGGAAAACGATGGTACGCCCTCCCCGTTTAGGTGGTAATGAAAAATTGGGCGTATTTGCCACACGCTCAACGTTTCGCCCCAATGGTATTGGCCAGTCAGTGGTCAAACTCCATGGCGTGGTTCAACGCAAAGGTAAAGTCTGTTTAATAATATCGGGGATGGATTTATTAGACGGTACTCCCATCATTGATATTAAACCGTATATTCCTTTTTCTGATGCCATTGTCGATGCAAAAAGCGGCATAGCCCAAGATGCTCCCGTACTTATTGCGGTAACTTATACCGCAATAGCGCTGACACAAATAGCTCAATATGCTGCTATAGAACAATACCAAGGCTTAGCCGAATTAATTAACGGGGTATTATCTCAAGACCCGCGACCCGCTTATAAAAAAAATAAAGATGACTCCAAATTATATCAAGTTGCATTGTACGATTTAGATATTTTTTGGCATATCACTTCTCAAGGTATCGAAGTATTAGAGCTTAAACCGACCAAAGTGACATTATTAAAGGATTAAGCCAATGACAGACATTGATTACCAAGCTCAACACAAAAAACGTTTGTCATGGATGCCATGGCTGTATTTTTCGCTTAAAGCAAAACATTTAGCATGGGCAAAGCCCTGGCAAGATGACATTCAGCAGCGGTTGCGTCAGCTTGAAACCATTCATATTGGTGAACAATGCTTTATAGCGCCACAAGCTCAGCTTTTTGCCGAACCCGGTAGAGACATTAGCATTGGAGATCAATGCATGATTGCCGCCGAAGTGTTTATGCATGGTCCAATCACCCTAGGCAATGAAGTGGCCATTAATCATGGTTGTAGCTTAGATGGCGGCCGCAACGGCATCAAAATTGGCAGCCAAACCCGCATTGCTAATAACGTGACTATATATGCCTTTAATCATGGCATGTCACCCGACACCCCCGTTTATCAACAACCCGCAACATCAAAAGGTGTCGTGATTGGCCAAGATGTATGGATTGGCGCTCAAGCAGGCATTGTTGACGGTGTGACCATTGGGGATCATGCTGTTATTGGTATGGGCTGCATTGTCACAAAAGATGTTCCACACTACGCCATTGTTGCTGGTAATCCTGCCCGAGTCATTGGCGATAGACGTAAAAAATAACCTCAAATTGGAATAGAAGATGAGTTAAATCGACAAAAACGGATTGACTTCAAGTCTGCAATATCAAACTTTCCATTTGTTTACCAACAAGGCGCATTGATGCGTCAATAGCGTCCCTATAGCAATTTAATGTCTACGTGAATACAACACAGATAGCAGGACAAAGAGTGGTTTGATAACCGTTTATTATCCGGCGCGGAAGTTAAATAATAATATCCCACCATTAAAGCACCACAAAGCCTACTTTTGAGTCGAATTAGCAGGTGACATCATTGAAGCAGGTGCTAAAATGATGCTCATTCATAGTAACTATTTTGGACATTGGGAATGCGAGTTAGCAAGTACCTGCTTTCAACACAAAAAGAAACCCCTGCAAATGCAGAGGTGGTTAGTCATCAGTTAATGTTACGTGCCGGTATGATCCGTCGTAATGCTTCAGGTCTCTACACTTGGCTGCCGTCAGGTTTACGTGTATTACGTAAAGTTGAAGCTATTGTTCGTGAAGAAATGAACAAAACAGGCGCTATCGAAATATTAATGCCGTTAGTACAACCTGCTGATCTATGGGTTGAAACAGGCCGTTGGGACAAATTTGGTCCTGAGTTATTGCGTTTCCAAGACCGTAATAATCGTGACTTTGTATTGGGACCAACCCATGAAGAAGTGATCACCGATTTAGTCCGTAAAGAGCTAAACTCATACAAACAACTGCCGTTAACACTATACCAAGTACAAACCAAATTCCGTGATGAAGTACGTCCACGTTTTGGCGTCATGCGCGCGCGCGAATTCTTGATGAAAGATGCCTATTCTTTCCATTTAGATCAACAAACCATGGACAGTACTTACCATGCAATGCATACCGCATACAGCAATATACTGACTCGTATGGGCTTATCGTTCCGCCCTGTACTAGCTGATACGGGCTCTATTGGTGGCAGCATGTCGCATGAATTCCATGTGCTCGCAAGCAGTGGTGAAGATTTAATCGCTTATTCAACGGGCAGCGACTATGCCGCTAACATTGAAAAAGCTGAATCACCTATGCCAACCCAAACACGCGCAGAGCCAACTGAAGCAATGACGTTGGTCGCGACACCTAACGCAAAAACAATTGCCGAATTGGTTGAGCAATTTAATGTCGTCATCACCCAAACAGTTAAAACCTTAATTGTTAAAGGCGCGACTGAAGAAGCACCATTGGTGGCATTAGTTATCCGTGGCGATCATGAACTTAACGAAGTCAAAGCCGACAAGCTTGAATTAGTCGCATCGCCATTTGAATTTGCATCAGAAGCTGAAATTCGAGAAGCCGTTGGCGCAGGTCCTGGTTCTATCGGACCTGTCGGCTTAACTATGCCGATTATTGTTGATCACAGTGTTACTGTGATGAGCGATTTTGCCGCAGGTGCTAACGCTGAAGATAAGCATTATTTCGGTATCAACTGGGAGCGAGATTTCCCTTTAGCAACCGCTGCTGACATTCGTAATGTGGTTGAAGGTGAACCGACCCCAGATGGCCTTGGTACTTATGCAATGGCTCGTGGTATTGAAGTCGGCCATATTTTCCAGTTAGGAACAAGTTACTCTACATCAATGAATGCCACAGTGTTAGATGAAAACGGCAAAGCACAGGTGTTGTTGATGGGTTGTTATGGTGTCGGCGTGAGCCGTATTGTGGCTGCTGCCATTGAGCAAAACAACGATGATCGCGGCATTATTTGGCCAGAAGCAATTGCACCATTCACGGTGGGTATTTTACCCATGAATATGCATAAATCCCATCGCGTTGCTGACATCGCTGAAAAACTTTACCAAGACTTAGCGGATGCCGGTATTGAAGTATTAATGGATGATCGTAAAGAACGTCCTGGTGTTATGTTTGCTGATATGGAATTAATCGGTTTACCCCATGTTGTGGTTATTGGCGACCGCAATATCGATGCTGGCGTATTTGAGTACAAAAATCGTCGTACTGGTGAGAAACAAGATATCCCATTTGATGAGATTGTGGCGTTTTTAACCAAGGCCGCTAAAGGTTAACCCTTAATAATTAACAACAATACATTTTAAAAACGCACTTTATGGTGCGTTTTTTTATTGCTTCAAGAAAAACAGATGATACCTTTTTGATCAGTAATATTTAATGTTCAATGCTTAATGCTTACTGTTTACTCATAGACTGCTTACTCGCATTAAGATGAGAAACAGACGATAAATAGCATAGTCGACTTATTGGTAACTGGTATAAACTCGAAAAAGAATTCATACTAAAAATAAGTACATTTAAAACATTAAGGATAGATATTGTCAGTATCAACAGCATTAGTTTTAGGTGGCGGTGGGGCAAGAGCTGCGTATCAAATAGGCGTATTGAAAGCGCTAGTGCAGTTTTACCCACGCAACCATAATGTCCCATTTGATATCATTTGCGGGACATCGGCAGGAGCCATTAACGCAACATCTCTGGCAACCCACGCATCTTGCTTCCATTTGGGCATAAAAAAACTGGATTGGGTGTGGCGTCATTTTGAAACCCATAAAGTCTATCGGGCTTCCATCCCCCAAGTGTTAAGACATTTGGGCCGAATGGCAATCAAAGGCTTACAAGACGACAAGGTGAGTACGGACGCAGCAAGCCTACTTGATAATCAACCATTACGTGAATTATTGGATAAACTTATCGATTTTAAAAGAATCGACCGCAACATCAGTAACGATGCACTCAAGGCAATAAGTGTCGACGCCTCGAGTTATAACAATTCACGATCATATAGTTTTTATCAGGGCAATAAACACATTGAAAATTGGCAAAGTGCTAAACGAAGTGGTATTCGCAGCTTATTAAATACTGAGCATTTACTCGCAAGCTCTGCTATCCCAATGGTCTTTCCATCAATTAAACTTAATCAGGCTTATTATTGCGATGGGTCAGTCCATCAACTCTCTCCCTTATCAAGTCCGGTCCACCTTGGTGCCAATAAAATATTTGTTATTAATTTAGAAAGTCCACACAAAAATGTCCCTATCGAGTTTGAATATCATCCTAAAACAGCAACAATAGGAGGACATTTATTAGACACGATTTTTTCGGATACATTAAACAGTGATTTAGAAAGGTTACAGAGAGAAAATCAAACATTGTCATTCATGTCGAAAGAAGGACGTGACTCATTAAATCTTCGCCATATAGAGACATTGGTCATAAAGCCCAGTCAAGATCTCAGCCGAATTGCGGATCGATTTTATGATGACATGCCATTTGCAATCAAAATCTTATTGAAGTTTTTTGGCATTAATCGACAGTCAGATTCAAGTATCGTCTCATATCTATTGTTCGAAAAAAGCTATACCACAACCTTGATTGATTTGGGTTATCAAGATGCAATGGATAGAATAGATGAGATAAAACAATTTTTTGATATCCCGACTAAAGTTTAACCATTAAAGCGCAAAATATATGCGTTAGCTATATTTTAACGCCAGGATCGGTTGATGATAAAAGCACGAGTACACTCTGGTCACCTATTATCAAGTAATCCTTATGATACTGGTTTAACTTGAGTCAAATAGCCATTTAAAAATAATCTCTTAAAACGATTTGTTAAAAACAATCGTTTAAAAATAATCGTTTAAAAAAAATAACTTAAAAACAATCATTTAAAATAGTATCACCTACTCTAGAAAATCCTTTTGTAGTTTTTTATCATTGAGTGTAGACACATAACACCAAAACTGCTGAGGATAATATGCACGACAATTTTGTATCTAAAGGGGGCTTAGATGAAAATTTATGCTTAGTACTCGGATGGGTAATCTTAGGCTGCAGCCAACCGACTAAACAATCTCACGATTGATATAGCAACAAGCTGCAAAGCAACCTTGCAATGGCAGGTGTTTATCGTGGCATGTTCCCTTGCCCAAACTCGAACTTACATGCACCATCCACACCATAGGTTTAGACAGCGATCCTCATCCCTATCGAGGTAAAGGCACCTTCAAATAGGATCAAACGAGTAATATTATCATTTAGATCGCGACCATATTTATCGAGTCTATTCAGATCCCTTATCTTTATTAGATGTTAAATTTCAGCGAATTAAAGGCCCTGATGCAGAGCGATATAGCCTTGATATAATTGAAGGCTTAGGTAAATAACACCCATAACAAATCTGCTTAATTGATTTTAGCTGTGCTAAAATTCACTTATGAATCACTTAAAGAAAGATTGATGAGAAAAGGTATTTTATTAGCTGGAGGTTTAGGCACTCGACTATTTCCTATCACCCAAGTTGTCTGTAAACAGTTATTACCCGTTTACGATAAACCTATGGTTTATTATCCGCTATGCACATTGATGCAGGCTGGTATTACAGAGATTTTGCTTATTTGCACGCCTACCGATCTGCCTCTTTTTAAATCACTGCTGCACAATGGCCATCAATGGGGTATTAACATTGAATTTGCAACACAAGCAAAGCCTAAAGGACTCGCACAAGCACTCATTATTGCTGAACATTTTCTAAATGGTAGTCCTTGTGCAATGATTTTAGGGGATAATTTATTTTATGGCCATCAATTACAGCACACTCTACAATCAACGAATAAAATATCATCTGCCACCGTCTTTGGTTATCACGTTGCTAATCCACAAGCTTATGGGGTTATTGAGTTTGATAAACATAATCAAGTACTTTCTATTACAGAAAAGCCCGCTAAACCCAAATCAAATTTTGCCATGCCAGGGCTGTATTTTTTCGACAACAAGGCAAGCTATTACGCTAAGCAAGTCTTCCCCTCTGAAAGAGGAGAACTCGAAATAGTGGATGTGATAAATCAATATCTTGATAATAATAATCTTCAAGTCAATATCTTAGGCCGAGGAACCGCTTGGCTAGACACTGGTACACCCGATGCCATGGCAGAAGCGACACAATACATAGCTGCAATAGAAAAACGCCAAGGTTTAAAAGTGTCCTGCCCTGAGGAAATAGCCTATTCGATGGGATTAATTGATCAATTACAACTCAAAAAACTGGCTAAGCCACTGTTAAAAAGTGGTTATGGTGAATACTTACTGTCTCTATTAAATAAGAATTTTCCAGATGAAATGGATTAACACTCAACTCAAAGACGTGATGATTTTTAGCCCACGTAAGTTCATTGATGAGCGTGGATTCTTTATGGAAACGTTACGCCAAAACACCTTTAGTGACGCGTTTACTCAAAACAACTTAGATGTTCCTCAACTAGTCCAAGAAAATCAATCGCGTTCTATTAACAATGTCTTACGTGGACTTCACTTCCAGCAACACTTCCCTCAAGGTAAATTAATCCGGGTAGCAAGAGGAAGCATCTTTGACGTTGCTGTCGACATTCGTCAAGG
Organism: Shewanella sp. S1-49-MNA-CIBAN-0167; assembly: GCF_040310145.1. Classification (NCBI taxonomy): domain Bacteria; kingdom Pseudomonadati; phylum Pseudomonadota; class Gammaproteobacteria; order Alteromonadales; family Shewanellaceae; genus Shewanella; species Shewanella sp. S1-49-MNA-CIBAN-0167. Next base: position 35,956 of record NZ_JBEOPO010000024.1, read on the forward strand.
GTCTACAACGTATGGTCAGTGGATAGGCCAAGAAATCTCAGACGAAAATGGCTATCAAATGTGGATCCCTGCGGGATTTGCTCATGGCTTTTACGTATTGTCTGACATCGCTGATGTTATTTATAAATGTTCACAATATTATCGACCAGATGATGATCAAACCATCGCATGGAATGATCCCGTGCTCAATATTCAATGGCCATTAAAACAACACCTTGCTCCTCTCGTCTCAGACAAAGATAACCCGATGCTAAACCCTAAGGTTATCTCATTTGGCCTAAAACAATGACACACAGAAACGAACAAGCACTCGCAATACTGATTACTGGTGGTTGTGGATTTATTGGATCGGCACTAATCAGATTTATCATTAATTTTACCCATCACAGTGTCATTAATATCGATAAGCTGACATATGCAGCGGATCCCAGCAGCCTTAAAATGCTAAACCAAAGTCAACGATACCATTTCATCGAAGGCGATATCTGTGATGCTCAATTATTAACCCAAGTATTTAATCGGTTTCAACCCGACGCCGTCATGCATTTAGCGGCAGAGACTCATGTTGATCGATCCATTTCAGGTCCTGCAGAATTTATTCAGACTAATATAGTCGGTACTTATCAACTTTTAGAAGCCAGCAGACAATTTTATAATGGTTTATTGAGCGCTAAGGCTGCACGATTTCGCTTCCATCATATTTCGACTGATGAGGTATTTGGTGACTTACCCGGCACAGGCTTTTTCAATGAGCAAAGTGCTTATGCACCCAGCTCACCTTACTCAGCAAGTAAAGCATCAAGCGATCATCTAGTCAAAGCCTGGTATCGAACCTATGGTTTACCCATTTTAATCAGTTATTGTTCTAATAATTATGGCCCATACCAACATCCAGAAAAACTGATCCCATTGACCATTACCCGCGCTATAGCGGGTGAGCAAATTCCTATCTATGGTAATGGTCTACAAATTCGAGACTGGCTTTATGTCGATGATCATGTTGAAGCTTTACTGACAATATTAACCTTAGGCAACGTGGGTGAAACCTATACGGTAGGCGGCAATAATGAGCAAACTAATATTGAGGTAGTGAGGTCGATTTGCGCACACCTTAGCCAATTACTCCCGGATCATCGCCTTGCTAGTGGCAATGGCTTTACCTCACTCATTGAGCATATTGAAGATAGACCCGGACATGATCGTCGCTATGCCATTGATGCCAGTAAATTGGCCACAACATTGAATTGGACACCTAAACATACCTTCTTTAATGGCTTATACCGCACTGTCCAATGGTATTTGGCTCACGTTCAATGAAAATATTAACCTTTGGTCAAACAGGTCAACTAGCCCGAGCCTTAAAACGTACTCAGCCTAATACGGTGGAACTGATCCAGCTCAGCCACCAACAAGTTGATATTACTCAGCCACAACGTATTGACGAAGCATTGGCTTATTATCGACCCAATATCATCATTAACTGCGCAGCCTATACCAACGTCGAAAAAGCCGAAATCAACCCTGAGTCCGCGATAAAAACCAATGCATTAGCCGTTGAGTATATCGCTAAAGCGGCCAGTGCTTATGGGATTAAACTGATCCAATTGTCAACAGATTATGTATTCGATGGCGGCTCATCGACACCTTATTTGGTGACACAAAAACCAGCGGCTATTAATACTTATGGGCAATCAAAATTACTCGCAGAAGCAACACTACTGAGCTACCAATCTGATCTATTTTGCATTGTACGTACCTCTTGGCTTTACCATCATACTGGCAATAATTTTCTGACCACTATGCTGAAGTTAATGTCACAGACGCATAATCAGGCAGCCATAGGCTCAAGTAAAGAAAACCCGATTAATATTGTTAATGACCAAACCGGCAGCCCGACAATGGTTGATGATCTTGCGCGTTTTTTGTGGAAACTGTGTTTACAAAAACAATGGTCAGCTATTTACCATTGGAGTGATGCTGGCATATGCACTTGGTATGAGTTTGCACAAGCGATAAAAACACAAGCGATAGGGTTAGGCTTATTACGTCAACCGATTTATTTACAGCCTATAACATCAGAACAATATGCTTCAATCGTCAATAGGCCAGTATTTAGTGCGCTAGATAGCGGTTTATCACACACCATTGCCACACAAAACCCCTGGCAACAACAATTATCCCTATGCCTAAATGAACTCAAACACAGCAAAGAATGTTTATTTGTCGCCAAAAATTGAATTGTCATTTCTACGTGCAATAATTTTTACCATCAAGGATTAAATATTTCGCTTTAGCTTATTATTAACTTTAGGTAAAAAAGGGGTTGTACCAAAAAAGGTACAGTTATCTGGAATGTTAAAAATGTCACACTCATTTGAATTTGATGAAGACGATGCGCCATGGGGCGATAACATCGAGGGAAAGGGAAAACCAAAATCGAAAAAAGTAAAACAACGCCGCCGAGATACCAAGCGAGGCTACTTTGACGATAATCCAGAAATGGAGTTAGCGCCTCCTAAGTGGAAATAATTTAACCGCATTGTCTCATCGAGTTTAAAAAGCAAGTTACCTGTAACTTGCTTTTTTATTGTCAAAAAATGACCTTGAGAGACTCACGAGCATTTAAATGACCTCAACTTGGAATAAGATATAGGCTAAACCGATAGCAATAAGTCTCTTTCAAGTCAGGCTATATTAAACGTGTCATTTGTTTTACCCGCAAGGCGAATTGAAGCTAAATAACAGCATACGTGATAATCGTCGAGGCGCTGGACAACGTTAACCAAAGGCTAGCCCAATGTTGACTCAGTGCATTTCGATGTAAGCAATGCCGCACCTTTACAGATACAATATGGTGGCCAATCCCAAGAAGGTAAAAAAACCTACCACGTCGGTGACAGTGGTGAGAATGACCGATCCTGATAATGCCGCATCTTGATTAAAACGTTGTAAGATCATTGGCACCATAACACCCGCAATAGCCGCAACCGCCATATTAATTAAGATGGCACAACCAATTACAATGCCCATTATCGTATCGTTAAACCACCACCCGGCAACAATACCAATGACAATCGACCACAACATGCCGTTAAGTGCACCGATCCCGAGTTCGTTTTTCATCAACGACATCACGTTACCGGCAGAAATCTGCCCCATTGCCATACCGCGGATCATCAGTGTTAACGATTGGCTACCAGCAATACCGCCCATTGAAGCCACAATAGGCATCAATACCGCTAATGCCACCACTTGCGACAACACATTTTCAAATAATCCAATGGTCGCAGAAGCTAAAAAAGCAGTGAGTAAGTTAATCCCTAGCCACACTGCACGACGTTTTGCTCCCACCATAATTGGAGCAAACAAATCGTCGTGTTCATCCATACCTGCGGTTGCCATTAATTGTGCTTCGTAATGTTCACGCACTAGGGCTGTAGCCGTTCTCAGTGTCATTCGGCCAATCAATATACCGTCATCATCGACAACCGGTAATTCAAGCTCACGACTATGCTCAATGGCTTCGGCCGCTTCGATCAAAGATGAGTCGGCAGAGATCACCCGGCTGTCTTCCCATATTAATACCTGTAATTGGGTATCAAGATCGGTCGTTTTAAAAACATCATAACGACGCACTGTCCCTAGATATTTATCGTTATTATCCACCAAAAAAAGGTGGTCATTACAATCTAAATCAATTCGACGAAAAAAACGTTGCCCTTGCGCGACCGTAGACGTAAGACTTAATGCCAACATTTGGTGATCAGCATAACGACCGATTTCATTATCAGAATATTGATCATACAGTTCGAAGTGCTTGCGCTGACGCTCCCCCATCTGTGCTAATGCACGATCGGTAATATTGTCTGGTAACGTATCACTCCACTCGATAAGATCTTCGGGACTTAATTGCGAAAAGAGTAAGTCTAACTCCTCGTCTGGCATTTTTTTCACTATGCCTAAACGAGGATCTGCACGCATTAAGTTTAAAACGTCAACACGCTCTTCTACATCAACTTGCTGCCAACGTTCATAACGCTCATCCAGCGGTAACGATTCTAAAAGTAAAGCAATTGTACCTGGTTCAGCTTCAGTCAAAATCTCACTGAACATTTCGGCCTGCTCATCACCCTCGGCTTCCGTTAATAAATGTACCACGTGACTGACATCAGCTTGTGGCTGCGAATTGGAGTCGATTTCATCTTCAGAGTTAAGTTCGTTCTTCAATTCATTCATAAGCCCGTCCTTAATCCTTGATAGTAAATTATGCGCAAACTATATTGAAATTAGTATTTATAAGCAAATAGATAAATTAAGTTGCGCGCAACTTAATTGCCAGCCAACCATATTTGTATTATAGTTTACTTTTCATATAAGGAGCTTCACATGACCGCTGCAATTTACCCTATTATCGTAAAAGACATTCAAGGCAAAGACGTTGTTATGGAGGACTTTAAAGATAAAGTTATCCTTATTGTTAACACGGCAAGTAAATGTGGATTTACACCGCAATACAAAGGTCTTGAAGCCTTATATCAACAATATAAAGATCGTGGTTTAGTTATTTTGGGGTTTCCTTGTAATCAATTCGGTAAGCAAGAGCAAGGTAATGAAGACGAGATCAGCCAATTTTGTGAACTCAACTTTGGGGTTACGTTTCCGCTATTCAGTAAAATTGATGTTAATGGTGCTAATAGTCACCCCTTGTACCAACACCTTAAAAAGTCTGCCAAAGGCCTTTTGGCTAGTGAGTCTATCAAATGGAACTTCACTAAGTTCTTAGTCGATAAACAAGGAAATGTTATTGAACGTTATTCGCCAACCACTAAGCCAGAAGACCTTAACGTTATTATTGAAAAGCTGCTAAGTTAGCCGTGGCTTTTACCTGTAATCGAATACCGTTAATCCATAATGTATGCGAGTTTGCTTTGGGCGATTGATGTCATGTTAATCGCCTTACTTTACTTCTTGGGGCATAGGCGGACGCTCCATGACCATGTTAAGTCAATAACATTTCCATTTAACGATATGCCCGAATTGAACATGCTCAAATTAAATACGCTCAAACCACAAGAAACACATTACAAAACACATCAAAACTTAAGTTTATGATAAATATGCAATATAAAATAAACATCATTATTTGGCTAAAAAAATACATTTATATTGAACTTTTAAACCACCACGTACTCAAACTTAGTAACAGTGATATTCACTTTTGTTCATCATCTCCCTGGGACTTCTAGCGCGGTCCCCTTGATCGCTAAGTCGATCGATAGGCAATTATTTGATTGCCTTTTTTTATGTCTATAGATTTGATCGCATATTTACCATTTATTGAACTTTCTAGAGGCGTTGTTCCACTATTAGTGTCTTACTTATAATAACTTACCTCAACAGGGGCTCATAACCCGTTATCAAACAGCGCTTTTGCCGCGGTCGAAGTTGTATCGACTTGCAATAGATCTTGTTAGCAAAAGACATGGAAAGTTTAATATTACTGACTTGAAATAAACCCCTTTTTTAACCAGTTATCCGATCTGCTTTCTAGAATTGAGATTAAGTAGGACTTGTTAAGTGTCATCACGACACACTAACAATCGATAACTAAGTAAAAAAACATACTGTACATCGCGATTAACACCCGTGTATATCGAACCACTTTCGACTATCAAAGATGAACAAATTCTAGCAATTAATGACGTTTAAATTTAGTACATCATTTAATGAACTTTTCCAAATAGCCCTAGTCATAGTATATGTAGCAAGTAAGAACACGAACTCACTAAACGTCTTCCTCCAACGGTTTAGTGTGTATTCAAAGCTCATATTTACTTGCCACTACAGTTTATGTTTATTGTTCATCATCATCATCCCTATTGGGGAGTGTTAACACGCTAGCGCACCGTTAATCACAACCCACAAAGAACGACTTAGGCAACCACATTGGTTGCCCTTTTTTTAGGCTCATTTTGTGAATTCTCTTTACGTATTGGTATAAACCAAGCCAAAAGTCATCATCGACGGCTAGCATAACCAACCGCAGGCCCCATTTGCTCTCGGGAAAAACCAACAGGTTGAATGTAGACATTATGATCTTGGTATAACGATTAACAACGTATTGTTATTAATAATTATTTAATAAGATTAATGCGTATGCCATAAGACTCATGATTATTTTTAGCTCAATAAATTTTGCCCGATAAAATTTATTAAAAAAAATCTCTCTTTCGGTGAACTTTCCTGATGACGCCCAGTCTGATTAATTGTACGGAATAAGATTTAGTTTGAAGTAAGTGCAGCGTCATGAGTTAATCTTCTCCCCCGAAAGTTAATTGAGTAAACTGCTTAGTGATTTATCTTACTTACCTCAAGCTTCAGTTAGGATTGAGTTACTGCTACACCGTTTTATGTTTATTGTTCATCATCATCCCTATTTGGGGAGTGTTAACACGCTAGCGCACCGTTAATCACAACCCACAAAGAACGACTTAGGCAACCACATTGGTTGCCCTTTTTTTAGGCTCATTTTGTGAATTCTCTTTACGTATTGACATCATCCCTCCCGCCCCAATTATCATCGTTCTCTACCATAACCAACAGCTAACGCCACTGGTACTCAGTAAAACCAACCATTGGGACATAAAAAACTTATGTTCCTGGCGCAGTATTAACAAGTCATTGTTATTAATAATTATTTAATAAGATTAATGCGTATTCCATAAGACTCATGATTATTTTTAGCTCAATAAATTTTGCCCGATAAAATTTATTAAAAAAAATCTCTCTTTCGGTGAACTTTCCTGATGACGCCCAGTCTGATTAATTGTACGGAATAAGATTTAGTTTGAAGTAAGTGCAGCGTGATGAGTTAATCTTCTCCCCCGAAAGTTAATTGAGTAAACTGCTTAGTGATTTATCTTACTTACCTCAAGCTTCAGTTAGGATTGAGTTACTGCTACACCGTTTTATGTTTATTGTTCATCATCATCCCTATTTGGGGAGTGTTAACACGCTAGCGCACCGTTAATCACAACCCACAAAGAACGACTTAGGCAACCACATTGGTTGCCCTTTTTTTAGGTTCATTTTGTGAATTCTCTTTACGTATTGACATCATCCCTCCCGCCCCAATTATCATCGTTCTCTACCATAACCAACAGCTAACGCCACTGGTACTCAGTAAAACCAACCATTGGGACATAAAAAACTTATGTTCCTGGCGCAGTATTAACAAGTCATTGTTATTAATAATTATTTAATAAGATTAATGCGTATTCCATAAGACTCATGATTATTTTTAGCGCAATAAATTTTGCCCGATAAAATTTATTAAAAAAAATCTCTCTTTCGGTGAACTTTCCTGATGACGCCCAGTCTGATTAATTGTACGGAATAAGATTTAGTTTGAAGTAAGTGCAGCGTCATGAGTTAATCTTTTCCCCCGAAAGTTAATTGAGTAAACTGCTTAGTGATTTATCTTACTTACCTCAAGCTTCAGTTAGGATTGAGTTACTGCTACACCGTTTTATGTTTATTGTTCATCATCATCCCTATTTGGGGAGTGTTAACACGCTAGCGCACCGTTAATCACAACCCACAAAGAACGACTTAGGCAACCACATTGGTTGCCCTTTTTTTAGGTTAATTTTGTGAATTCTCTTTACGTATTGACATCATCCCTCCCGCCCCAATTATCATCGTTCTCTACCATAACCAACAGCTAACGCCACTGGTACTCAGTAAAACCAACCATTGGGACATAAAAAACTTATGTTCCTGCCGCAGTATTAACAAGTCATTGTTATTAATAATTATTTAATAAGATTAATGCGTATGCCATAAAACTCATGATTATTTTTAGCGCAATAAATTTTGCCCGATAAAATTTATTAAAAAAAATCTCTCTTTCGGTGAACTTTCCTGATGACGCCCAGTCTGATTAATTGTACGAGTAAGTATGTAAGGAATAAAATGCAGTTTGAAGTAAGTGCAGCGTGATGAGTTAACCTTCTCCCCCGGAGCTAATTATTCGCACTGTTTAGTGGTTTATCCTACTTCCCTCAAGCTTCAGTTAGGATTGAGTTACTGCTACACCGTTTATTGTTCATCATCATCCCCATTGGGAAGCATTAACACGCTAGCGCACCGTTAATAGCAACCCGTAAAGAGTTATTTTGGCAGCCAATATGGCTGCCATTTTTTTCATTTTTTGATGTTAAATTGTTAATACTAAAGCAGTTAACTTGCTAAAGGTTAAGTAAATTGTCTAGCTGCACTTGCAATGAAGGATGATAACCAGGGCGAGCTTTAACATAAATATCGACTAATTCTTGCTGGTAACCGGCTATTTGTAATTCAACAAATAATGGCCTAACAAACTTTCCTCGGCCGATCCGGCATAAGTAGTCTTTTAGCGCAGGCAACACGGGATCAAAATGATTACGAATGGCGACTCGATACCAATCACATGCTATTTCGGCATTGTGGCTGTCTGTTAATATAAAGGTGTCGTCTAAATCTAATAAGGTGGCTTGATTAACGAATAACGGTAATTGGCTGAGAAAATACTGCCAGTGGTGAACTCGCCATTCATCTACCAACAACTCACTAGCGGGTGTTCCTTTGACAATAGCCTCAACAGCCAAATCGACTTTATCCAAACTACTTGATATTGGGGCAATAAACCATTGGGGTAATCCTTGGCCATACACCCACTCATTGATCTCTGCTAAGGTCAACTTATCGTGATGTTCTACCAGCAATGTTTGCTTTGCATAATCAATAAAAGTTTCGGTGGTGATAGCACTAAAAGAAAAATGTTCCACATATTGGAACAAAAACCGATCAAATGCAGCCCGACCTAAGCGGCGTTCAAGTTCATGAACAAACATCGACGCTTTATCGTAGGTAAACCGATTAAATGCCAGATTAGGATCACGGTCTTGTACATTGGCAGGTAAGGTTTGGCTGGACAAGGGAGTCGATTGTATTTCCTCCTGCAAACGACCGTACTCGATAACCCATTCAAGTTCTGCCTGCTCTTTACCATACACGGCTTCAACAATACGATTGGTAAAGTAAGTGGTAAATCCCTCATTAAGCCATAAGTCTCGCCAAGTCGCATTACTGACTAAATTACCGGTCCATGAATGAGCTAATTCATGAGCAACTGTTGAAACTAAACTCTTATCACCTGCAATTAACGTCGGGGTCATAAATGCTAACATGGGATTTTCCATGCCACCAAAAGGAAAGCTTGGTGGCAATACAATCATGTCAAAGCGACCCCAAGCATAGGGCCCTAATATGGACTCTGCCATTTGGATCATTGACTCGGTATCTTCAAATTCTTTGGTCGCAGCAGCAAGCATACCGGGTTCAGTATAAATACCACTACGAGGTCCAGTGGCTTGAAAACTTAACTCTCCAACGGCAATAGCTAATAAATGGGTTGGGATCGGTTTGTTCATGCAAAATTCAAACACACCATTATCCGGCAAATCAGGGATGTTTTCGGCACTCATTACCGCACGTAAACCATGCGGGGCGGTGATTGTCGCATTAAAGGTGATTCGGGCTTTAGGGGTGTCTTGTAAAGGTATCCAGCTACGAGCATTAATGGGTTGCGATTGGCTAAATAGATACGGTAATTGTTTGCCTAAGGTTTGCTCAGGCGTAAGCCATTGGAGTCCTTGAGCAGTTGTAGAGGTATGATAATGAATAACCACTTCATCTAAATTACCACCCACATCTATGACTAGTTTTTGACCTAATATGGCATTCACATCACTCACTTGATACGGCAACTGATTAGCGTGACTGTCAGTGATACCTTCTATGATCAAATCTCGACAATCCAACACTAATGAAAGTGCAGACATTTTTCGAGTAAATTGCAGCTTAGCAATTCCGCTGAGTTGTTGTAAGTCAAAATCAACCACAAGATTGAGCTCAAGATGATAGACGCATAAAGCATCAGTGTTGGCACTTGAATGATAATCGTGTTCTACATTCCATTTTGCAGTCACAAACAATCCTTACTTGTTAGAAAACAACCTAAACGTTCTAGGATAATAACATTGGTATCATCATAAATATGCTGTCACTCGCCGTGGTAGGTCTTTTACAGCCAAGCTGGTAAATATCACTTTTGAATAAAAAACTCATCTTTTTTGATATTCAAGGGAACTAACTCAAAAATGATGAGTCATATTATATGAACCGAATTTGAAATACTTTTTATTTGTACCAAGTAGCTTATTTTTGTTCATCATCATTCTCCTATTCGATAGTTGTAAAAATCTATCAACAGTATTGCCCTTAGCAATAGCAGCAACCTCTTAGTTAGGTTGCTTTTTTTTATGTTTTTTTTAACGTTAAAAAACAAAAAAGGCCTCCAAGAGGCCTTTTTAAGTTTACTGAAAGTGAGTTAATTAAAGCTTAACACCCACTTTACCTAAATCTTTAGCAATAACTGAGATGGGTAATGGAACATAGCCATCTTTTTCAACAATTTGTTGACCCTGCTTAGACAATACGAAACGTAAGAATTCACGGTCCATTGGAGCTAAGTCTCTGTTCGGGTGCTTGTTTACATAAACGTATAAGTAACGTGAAAGTGGGTAAGAACCGTCTGCAGCATTAGCATCAGTTGCTTCGATAAACTTATCACCATTCTTAGAGATTGCAACAGCCTTGACGCCAGCCGTTTTGTAACCGATACCTGAATAACCAATCCCATTCAGTGACTGAGAAACAGACTGAACCACAGAAGCAGAACCAGGTTGCTCATTTACGTTTGGACGGAAATCACCTTTACATAACGCTTTTTCTTTAAAGTAGCCGTATGTACCAGACACTGAGTTACGACCGTAAAGCTGAACGTCTTTCACAGTCCAATTACCATCTAAGCCAGCATCTCCCCAGTTATTAATTTCTTTGGAGCCACACTTATGGGTAGCAGAAAAAATACCGTCAATTTGTTCAATACTTAGACCCGTGATAGGGTTATCTTTGTGTACAAATACGGCTAACGCATCGATAGCAACACGGATCTTAGTCGGCTTATAACCAAAATGCTTTTCAAATGATTCAACTTCATTAGGCTTCATTTCACGGCTCATTGGACCAAACTGAGAAGTACCTTCAGTTAATGCTGGAGGCGCAGTTGAAGATCCAGCAGCTTGAATTTGAATGTTAACGCTAGGATAAATATGTTTAAACTCTTCAGCCCATAATGTCATCATGTTTGCTAATGTATCAGAACCGACAGAAGACAAGTTACCAGAAACACCACTTGTTTTTTCATATGCAGGTAAATTTGGATCAAGAGCAGCCACAGATGCTGCAGAGAATACGCCAGCGGCTGTAAGTGTGATGGCGCCGACAAGTTTTTTCAGTTTCATTATAATGCTCCAGAATTAAGCGTACTAAGTTTTTAAAACGTAGTCAGTATCGACCCCATTGATGACAAGTCTATGACTTTGACGTGACAGTTGTGTGACAATGGTAGTAAAACTGTCTTATTTCGAAAGTTTACAATCAATATCATTTATATCAATACCTTAAAAAAACAAACTATCACAACACCGCGCGATATAATGAAAGTAAAACACAGTTCAGAGTGCAAAACAGGTCATTCTTAGTTAAGAAAAACCTAAAACGACAGCATTGTGACATTCATAATCGCATAAATTTTATACTAGTCGTAATAATATGAGTGATCCCATCCGAGTAAGGTAGTGATCAATTCAAACCATCACACTCTAATTAACAGGCTTTATTGTTAACCTCAACGTTGGATAAGAGATGGGATACATAGTTAAAAACGGATTGATTTCAAGTCTGCAATATCAAATTTGCTATGTGTTTTTTGCTAACAAGGCGTATTGACGGGTCAATAGCGGGTCTATTGTAAGTTGATACAACGCAGGTAGCGGAACAAAGGGCTGTTTGATAACCGTTTATTACCCAGAATAGAGGATATTTACCAAACTAAGTGGTTCTGAATGGATTGGGTTGGCACAACACGTTTGAGTTGACCATCATCAGTCAAAAAAAAACAGCAAAAATGCTGTTTATTTATATCCAAACGACCAGATGCTATTGCCGTACTAACAAATGCGAAGGAATGATAAAGCTGAAAATACTGCCTTTGCCGTACTCACTCGTCACGTTAAGTTCACTGTAATGATGATTTAAAGCATGCTTTGCAATGGCCAACCCCAAACCACTGCCGCCAGTTTTACTCGAACGGGCATTATCGACCCGATAAAAGCGTTCAGTTAATCGGTTGATATACTGTGGAGCAATGCCCACACCGGTATCTTTGACTGAAAACAGTGCTCCTGTGGCCACACTGCGCCACGTCACCGAAATGGTCCCCCCCGGAACGGTATAATGAATCGCATTAGAAATTAAATTTGAACAAGCACTGCGCAATTGCAGTTCATTACCACGAGTATTTAAGCCTGGCTCACAATTAAACACTAAAGTATATTCAGTTCCAGCCAGTGCATAAGCCTCTTCTTTGAGGATATCCATCATCAATGCCATATTGACCGTTTGCGATAAATCGATATCCACGGCATCTTCAATACGCGACAGCGCCAACAACTGCTCAACCATCGACTGCATCCGAGTCGTTTGTTGTTGCATCATTGATAGTGGTTTGTGATTAGGTGAATCAGGTGCTTCCATTGTTTGCATAATTTCTAAATAGCCCTGCAATACCGTTAGCGGGGTTTTAAGCTCATGGGAAACGTTGGCGACAAAATCTTTGCGCATACCTTCTAATTGGTGAATACGAGTGATATCACGAGCAATTAATAACAATTGTCGGTCACCGTAACCTATTACTCGAATTTCAAGTAAACGCTTATCTGAGACAGGAGATGGGATTTCTAATGGTTCGTTGTATTGTGCTTTCTTTAAATAAGTAGAAAAATTAGGATGACGAATGAGGTTATCGATCCTAAGACCATTATCTTGAGGCCAAACAAATCCTAAAATTAACTGCGCCAGTTTGTTGCACCATAAAATATTGTGCTCGGCATCAAGAACCACCGCCGCATCAGGTAAGGCCTCCGCGCCTTGACGAAAACGAGCTAATAAAGTGGCTAATTGGCCCACTCGACGACGATTTTTCCCCTGCAGACGATATATTCCATTAAACACCCCTTCCCAACTTCCACGCCCTTGTGGAGGCGTGAGCTTTTTATCCTTCCATAACCAAAAGTTTAAACGAGTAATTTGGCGATAATGCCACACAAGTAATGCAATCGTTCCTAATAACATAACGATAACAACTTGATCAAATAAGGCTCCAATGAGCATAAATAAAACAAGCAGTAAAGCAAACCGAAAAAATAAACGATATCCAGAGTACGAGATAAACATAGGCTACCTAAATGCGAACGTACCGCCACCAACTCAATTCAGTGCCGTTACTGATTATTAGGGCTAACGAAGAACCACAAGATAGCCTAAATAGACTCTTATGGCTAGACAGCAAAAAAAGCGTTTTTAAAAAGTTCTGCTTATCATGTCAGAACCCTTCGAGACGCCAATACAAATTACATTCTGGTTGAAAATCGGTAGCCTGCACCACGAACAGTCTGGATCAATTTATCATGCCCAGCCTCTTCTACGGCTTTTCGTAAACGTCTAATATGCACATCAACAGTCCGATCTTCAACATACACATTGGTGCCCCAAACGTTATCGAGTAACTGCTCTCGACTATAGACACGCTCTGGATGGGTCATAAAAAAATGCAACAAGCGAAATTCTGTTGGCCCCATGTCGAGCACAGTATCACCGACTGTCACTCGATGACTAACAGGGTCAAGTTGTAATCCTTGCACATCAATGATTTCTTCTAAGCGAGTTGGAGCGCTTCTGCGCAAAACGGCTTTAATTCTTGCAACAAGTTCTTTAGGCGAAAAGGGCTTAGTTATATAGTCATCAGCCCCCACTTCAAGGCCTTTAACTTTATCTTCCTCTTCACCACGGGCTGTCAGCATAATAATCGGTATCTGACGCGTAAACTCATCTTGCTTTAGGCGTTTAGCTAATTGGATGCCACTCCCTCCAGGGAACATCCAATCCAATAAAATTAAGTCTGGGTATGGCTCTTTAAGTAGCTCAATCGCTGAATCAAAATCTTCAGCTGCAACTGTCGTAAAACCATGTTGATCCATCACAAATGTCAGCATCTCACGGATTGCTGATTCATCTTCTACTATTAAAATCCTAGCTGTCATATTGGGTTTCTACGTTAATTTGCCACAAAACTATTATTGGACACTTTTGTTACAGATTTATGATCTAACGGCTAATTCTGACATTAAATACGTCTTTTTGTCACAAAAACTTCATTGCTGTTAATATGATGCAATTTCAACTCAGGATAATAATCGATTATCAAACAGCCTTTTGGCCCGCTAACAGTGTAGCATTCACTTGCAATAGGCAGGCTCTTAGCAGGTAAATAAGCCTTGCTAGCAGACAAATAACAACTGTGATATGAAAGGCTCAAATAGGCTAATTACTTTCATTTATCCCGTGTCTTAATCCAAAGTTGAACTTACTCAAGCAGCCCATTGTTAACGATTTATCCCGTTTATTATCCCAGGTGTAAGTTATGTAACAAAAAAGGGCCTAAGCCCTTTTAAATTACTATCTAAATCAACATGCTCATTCAGATTAAAACTTATGTTCTAAACCAATACCAATATAAGTATCATCTTGATCGTTTGAGTCAAATGAGTTTGCAGTGTAAAAAGCAAATAACTTGGTTGGTTTACCTAACTTGTAGTCTGCACCGACTGACCATGAATCACCTTTGTTTTCCATGTCTTGGTATTGGGCTTTTAAGGTAACATCATTGATACCATAAGCCGTGCTTAATAAGAAACCATCATCTTTGATGCCACTGTCTAGCTTTTCTTGTTGCTGGTACATACCACCAATAACAAGACCTGCAACTTTACCTTGTACCGTGGCACGAGCAGTGTCATAACCTTTTACTTTTGAATCATAGGCAATCGATGCATATATTGGTGTGCTTTTTAGGCCTGCATCACCATACATAACAGCCATACTCACGCCATCCTCACCAGTGGTATTGTCACCAACAACTTGATCCGAATCACCTGATGCTACATAAGTCACACCCGCTTGGAAGTCACCCAACATTGGCGTGTAGTATGTTGCCGTCTGTGCCATGCGGTTTTCACCTTTGAACATGGTCTTTATATCGCCTGCAAGGTCATTAAACTGATCTATTTTACCTTGTGAAATTTTAAAAATAGTATCGTTCCGACCAACAGATACCGCACCAAAATCACCTTTTAAACCCACAAACTGATTACGTGCTTTAAAGTTTTCTTTGGTATCGTCACCGGTGTCTACTTCATACTCGATAGTGTAGAAGGCTTCTAATGAGTGACTTAACTCAAACTCACCCGTCACACCAAAGCGTGAAGCATTACTTTGAATACTCGTTTCTGTTTCATCAGCAACATCATTTGATTGTGCTGTGACATTTAACTTACCGTAAACTTGAAGAGGATCTGCTGCGTACGCACTTGAAGCGACTGAGACTGCTATTGCAGAGGCTAATAGAGTTTTACAAAATACATTCATCATTTCATCCTTTCGACGCTAAATTCGTCATTGTTATTTGGTTGGAACGAGCTGAAGTCTGCCTCGGTAATGTTGCAGAAATATTTCATTGGTCAATTAAATATTAATATTCATCGTAATATCTTCTAAGAAAAAGCCCTAAATATAGCTATAACAGTGGTTTCGGGGTAGTTTAATGAATTGTGACAATTTGATGAATTCTGACTTGAGTGATTGCATTTAGCCTAGCTGACAGCTTTTTTTGGAGGTTTACCGCTTAGCTTCTATCCCGTAGAATTGCACCATTGTATTTTTCTTCTTTAATTAACGAGAGCCTTCTATGTGGTTTAAAAATCTCACCTTGTATCGTTTCAATAAGCCTTTTACAACAGACACTGAAACATTAGAAACGGCCTTAGCTGATTTCACTTTCTCACCTTGTTCAAGCCAAGATATCAGTAAATTTGGTTTTTCAAATGCCCTTGGTAGAAAAGGCCAAGCATTAGTACACAGCGCTGAGAATCGCCATTTAATTTGCGTCACTAAAGAAGAAAAAATTCTTCCAGGCCAAGTGATCAAAGAAGCTTTAGATGAAAAAGTGGCCCAAATTGAAGAGCTAGAAAGCCGCAAAGTCACCAAGAAAGAAAAAGACACCATTAAAGATGAAATCACTACCACGCTTTTACCTCGAGCATTTTCTCGTCGTAGTCAAACTCATGCACTCATCATGCCTGAGCTAGAGATGATTTTAGTCGACAGCTCAAGTGCGACTAAAGCCGAAGAGTTACTCGCGTTACTTCGTAAAGCAATAGGCAGCTTACCGGTTATCCCACTAAGCTATGCCACTCCAATCGAGTCAACCTTAACTCAATGGTTACAAGCGGGTGCAGCGCCGGCGCCATTTGAAATGCAAGATGAAGCCGAACTTAAGTCAGATTCAGACGAAGGCGGCATTGTGCGCTTTAAGCAACAAGTACTCCAAGAAGACGAAGTACTTGCCCACATTGCAACAGGTAAACAAGTGCATAAATTAGCCTTACATTTTGGCCAGTCGATTGCCTTTTTAATGCAGTCTGATGCCAGCATTAAACGACTTAAGTTTTCTGAAGAATTTAGAGCCGGTAATGATGAAGTCGGTACCGAAGATCCACTGGCTCGTTTAGATGCTGACTTTTCCTTAATGGGCAGCGAATTAGTGGCCTTCATCAATGCGGTTAATCAAGCATTTGGTCCTTTAGAACAGAGTGTTTAACCCCCGTAGGGATGCCCGATGAAACTTTATGGTAGCTTCACGTCTCCTTATGTACGCCATTGCAGAATTGCCTTATTGGAGTCGAGATTAGATTGTCAATTTATTGAAACAGATCAAGTCAGTAGCGCAAAGCTATCGCCAACTAAACGGGTGCCATTTTTACACGATGAAGAGTTATCATTAACTGATTCCAGCGCAATATTGCGCTACATCCGTCAAAAGTCATCAAAAACCTGTCTTGACACTGTGATAGAACTTGATCAATTTTGCATGATAAATACTGCGCTAGACAGTTCAATTAACTTATTTTTTCTGTCTCGTGATGGCGTTGATATTGAGCGTGTTGATTACACCATAAGACAAGCACAACGCATTAAAACATCATTAGCAGAGTTTGAAAAACTTGAGCTACCGTTGCACGGACCGTTTAATGATGTGCAATTGCGATTGGGTTGTTTTTTAAGTTGGGCGGTTTTCCGCCAACGGATTAATATCGAAGATTATCCTAAATTAACACTTTTTTTAGCGGCAATAGAAAAAGAGCCATTTTTTATCGAAACAGCTCCTCCTGCGTAATCGTCACATAAAAATGCCCTGTTCTCAGGGCATTTTATTTATCATAACGGCTCGCATCTCAATACTGAATGAGATATACAACCAAGCCACTTCAACATGCTCGTTTCAAAGCCCCGTAGGATAACTCAACAAGGCAGTGATTGAAGAGAATCAATATCACTATTCCTAGAGCGCTGCTAGGACGCTACGCGGCTAGATTCTATAAAAGCGGACAACACAGCGAAGCTGTCACTACCGCTTGAGGTAGCAAGCTGTGACGAGCAAAAGGGCGATAACAAGCCAAGAGCTTAGGCGCGAGACCGCTTTATCCGTGAGCGCAGCGTTCGCTTGTTATCGTTTCTGAAGCGTCACATCTCCACATGCTGCATCCTGCATTTCAAGGTCGTTTGGGTATATGCAAATCAACATTTTAGTCAGTGGATTTAATCCAATCGCCTTTGTCATCAAAAGGCCAATCAACACCTAGCCAGGCTTGATAGAATGCTTTCTGAGCATCGGAGACCTCAGCCACAGCTTCAATCGACAACTCGCCTTTAGGTTGTTCCGTCAGCTGTAGACTCACCTCTTTTAAACGATCATCACTAAATAAACTGAGCTTAATCTTATCGCCGACATTAAAATCGTTAAGGCGTTTAGTGAATCCATCCGCAGTCACTTTTAATCCATTAACCGCCACTATTTCATCACCTGCAGCAATACCAGCATTCCATGCTGGGCCATGTTTTAACACATTAGCAATCGTCAAGTCACCGTGTAACTCAGACAGGGTCATTCCCGCATCGATAACGGTTTTAGGGGCTTTACTATAGGTGGTGATTAACCCTGCATGGGCGAGTAATTCATCAAACGGCAAACTAAACGGTTGATTAACAAATTCTTGCCACCAGGGTTGATAATCTTTACCAGATAGCGTTTTCAAAATTGATTGCACATCTGCAACCTTGTAGCCCATTGGCACTTTATATTGCTGATAAAGTGCTTTATGAACATCACGATAAGAATGTTCAAGTTGGGTATCACTCAGTAAGCTAAAATCGAGCGCCATTGAAGCCAAATAACCTTCAGAGTATATGTTGACACTGTGGTTGACCGCATAGTCGCCCCAAGTACTGCTCCATTGACCTAAACTGGCTTCTGCAACAGATTGGATTTCACGGCCAGGATTATGCTGATTAAGCACAATCCGTTTACTTAAATCGTCAAAAAATTCTTTAGCTGTCATCACGCCAGCCCGCAACAATAATTGATTTTGGAAATAACTGGTGGAGCCTTCAACCATCCACAGTAAATCCGTCATGTTTTCTGACTGGTAATCATAAGGCACCAGCCCTTGAGGGCGATAGGATTTTACATTCCAAGAGTGAATAAACTCGTGAGAGGCGGTACTGATAAAACGTAAATAATCTTGGCGCTCACGAAAGTTAAATCGTGGTAGCTGGATAACTGTAGAATTGAGGTGCTCTGTTGCGCCACTTGCACCGCTGGTTGCATGCACCATGTAAACATAGCGTTTAAACGGATAATCAGCCCAAATAGTCGAGGCCTGGCCGCTTATTTTACGTAAATCGGTAAGAATTTGAGTCGTGTCATAATTACCCTCACCCCAAAATACCACTTCATATTGACGATCGTCAGCCTCGAAACTAAAATGCTGGTTTATTCCAGTTTCAATTGGCGAGTCAACTAATACATCATAATTGGGCGCTTTAAATGAATGTGACGTACTGCCTTTATCCATGCCGGAATAACTCTGCCAACCTGTAGGCACTGCCATATTAACCGTAACGGGTTGCTGACTAAATGCTGGGCTATACATAAATACTCCACTGCCATCTAAAAAGGCATGGCTATTATCAATGTGACGCAAACGGTCACCAAGCTCATTGGCATGTAGTTGGTAAGTCACTTTAACGGCTGTGGGTTTGATTAATGCTATTTGCCATTCGCCGCTGGCGGTGCGCTTCCAAGGTAATGACTGACCTTTGCTGTCGGTCGCATTAAACAATCTTATGCCATCAGCAATGGGTAATACTTGATAACGACCCATTCGCCATACTGGTAAATTAACGGTTAACACTTTTAAGTCAGTTTGAGGAAATGAAACACTCACCTGAGCTAAATGGTGCGCGGGTTGATTAATATCGATATGGTAATCGACATCAGCAATTGCTGGCGTTGTCCAGCTCATCGAAAAAATGGCACTGCTGGTAAAAATTGCAAGAGAAGTAGGTTTCACTCTAGGTTCCTTCTGGTATGATTCTATTGTTTTTATTTTAAATTCCAAACAATTATAACGATCTAGACTCATTAACACAGTGGTAAATTACAACTTGATTGTAAAAACCCATAAGCTACCTCAACCTAATAGAGGTTGGCTTTGCATTTTGTGTACAATCAAGTCCACGTTAACTATAAAGGTCTCTATTACTATGCTGCGATGTTTTACTCTTGTCATATTATGTTCGATACTATTTAGTTCAGCGGTTTGTGCAAGAGATATTGAACAGCAAGAAATATTGTTCAAAGAAAATCCACAGAAGCTTTATACCAAACTAATAAGGGCAACCGAGTTTCCTTTGAAATTTTCGAATAGAGCGGAGTTCGAACAAGTCGCTGGTGAACTAAGTTACCAACCAAATGAACTTCATCGCGACTTAGAACTACTTGCTCGGTTGAATTTAGAAGCAAAACTTAACTCACCAACTAAATATCAAGATGCCGAATTGCTCATAACACAATTAGACGCCATCGCATCAACAACACTTGAAAAAGCGTTAATGGTTATGCTTAAAGCACGGATTAAGGGGCGTAAAAACCAAGAATATAATCAGGTGTTAGTTGAATATAATGATGCTTTGAATATGGTTAACACCGATGTAAGCCTAGAAAGCACGCTGTTCAAATTGACACTTCATGATCAATTGAGCATGCTACACTCATTGTTACTTCAACCAACACCCGCGTTATCTCACTTAAATCGTTACCGCCAAATCGCTTATCAATTACACAATAATTACTTAATATCAGATGCAGAAACGCAATTCGGTCGTTATTACAATCTTAATGGGGATCAGGCAAAGTCATTACAGCATTATAGTGAAGCATTTCGGTTAGCTAACAACTTAGATTATCCGGGAATTAAAGCCCATACACAGCTCAATCTTGCCCGAACATACCGTGATTTAGAACAATGGGATGATGCACTAAAATATGCCCATAATGCAGCAGAAATACTTCAAGCGATAGGCCAAGATGTTTACTTAGCCGAAACAATGACTGTCATCGCAATGATTTACGCAGGCCAAGATCAATGGAATAAAACCATCGATTATTATTTAAATGTCCAGCAAGTCAATGAGCGGATGGGAAACGAAATTGCAATAGGTCTCACATATCACAATTTAGGTGAAGCCTATTTTAAATTAAATAATTCCCAAGCCGCATTGAACGTAATGCAACGTGCAAATGATATATTTAGGGCACGAAAAATAGAGCATTACTTAGTCTATAACGAGCTACTATTTGCTCAAATATGTACCAGCGAAGGCATGTGGCCTGAAGCTATTGAGCACGCAAGTAAAGCCATTGAGTTGGCTAAAAAGAAACATTTAACTAAAGTTCAAACTGAAGCATTAGGTTATTTATCTACAGCATATCGCAAAACCAACAACCTCAATGCAGCACTTGAAACTGTCGATGTCATTGTTGAATTGATCAATAAATCACAAGAAAAAGAACAACAAACCAATGATTTTCCTGAACTCACTGAACAAAAATTAAAATTCGAACTGGGTTTATTGAGTAGTAAATTAGAACAGCAAACCGCTAAAAATAAATACAATCAATTTATCATTTTAGGGTTGATTATTGTGTTTAGTATTACGCTCATACTAATGGTTTTTTTCTACAGAAAATTTCAACACCGCAATATCTTGTACCATAACGCCCAACGTTTGAACACAATAGATCCTATAACACAAGCACAAGGTTACAGGGCGTTTATTCAACGGATCAACACCTTAAAACACCAAGAGCCTAAAGCATTAGCGCTAGTGAACATTAATGAATTGAACAATATTGATATTCAACTTGGACACACTGAATCAGTTGTATTGATGCAGCACTTTAATAGTCAGTTCAGTAAGCACCTAGACACTGAAGTGTTTATCATCCGTCCCGGGTTGATTGGATGTTATTTCGATAAGCAGTATGACGCAAAAATCATCTTAAATGCCGTAATAAAGAGCCTTAAACAATTACAAACAACTCAATTTACCATGCCTAACTTTGCTCGTAAATCAACAGAGCAATATGCCAGCATTGGCCACATTAGTTTACCATTACTCGACAACCCTGATGTTAACATCAGTGCAGAATTGCAATTTGAAGCGCTGCAATACGCACTTGCTGCGGCTATGGAAATAACGGAGCAACCCGCATATATTTCACTGCGACCACTTAACTTTGCTCCCGCGGCTATTTTTATGCGGCCACTTTATTTAAATCTGACTCAAGCACTTAACCGGGGCATCATTCGTGCAGAAAGTAATCGTAATACCCAAGAGATCAACTGGCCGAAGCACTAATTGTTTTATAAACTAATAATTATAGATAATTAAACTGTTTTGTGCGGTAATTGGATTTGCTGCACAACATTATTGATATAACATTACTATAATATTAACTGATTAAATGTTAACCGATTAAATGTTAACCGATTAAATGTTAACCGATTAAATATCAACCAATTAAATGCTTAACGTTAATTAATAACAATCCCAAAAAAATCCCAATTGATGTCCACATTGATGTCCCATACATGGCAATCAATGCCTTTAGATGACAAATGAGAGTAGGCACTGCAAAATGAAAGAGTCAAATACCGCGATAACTCAAATTTCGTTAATGAAGCAAAAGCTGCATGCAGCTAAACTAGCTATCGAAGAGATTAATATCGATCGCAATGACAAATTGAAAACACTAATTCAATTTATTTCTCATCTCAGTCTTGCTTGCAAAGGACAAAATTTAGAACTCGACAACAAACTGGCAAAATTACGTCACCATATGCATAATTTTGAACAAATAGACGAAGCGCTACCAGAACTCGTCGACATTGAACGGTTATTGAAATCTCAATATAACCATACTATGACTCGTTTAGAAGATAGTCGTAATGGACTCAATCGAGTGATCCGTCAGATCCAACGAATTAATGCCGCGCCAGACAAACTAAAAAAAGAAATCACCTATTTTAAACAAGAACTAAGCAAACCGTTCCATACCGTATGGGAATACATCCCCAAAGTAGAAAAACTTATTTTTTTCTATGAAGAAATTTTGAAGCATGAATTTGCCGATGCCGACGATTACCAAATTTTACCTCAGCATATCCAGCTAGCCAAAGAGCTTGCCGCTAAGATCGCTGAAATTGAATTTAGAAAAGATCAACGAGACCAAATTCTAGTCATAAAAGAAGTGTTGCTTGGTGAGCTCAGTTTAAGCAACTTGCTCGATTCTTACCAATCGATATTGAGTTTACTGTTAGAGAATATCGCTCGCGAAAAAAGCGCATCACAAGACTTTTTATTTGCCCTCAATGATGCCCTGATAATCGTGCGCGATGTGGTCAATAATACCTACAATAACAACCAACGCAGTGAGCAGCTTAAAGGCCAATTAAATAAAGAGATAAATTTACGCGTCAATACCGCTGATGAGTTAATTATTGATGCCGATAGTCTTAACGAATTAAAGATCCGACTGACGGTGCAGTTATCTTCGCTTCGCGATGCACTCTCTCGTAAAGAAGCGCTAGAACAACGTGAACAAACACTCTTACGCAAGTCAATTGAATCGATGCGTAAAGAACTCAATTCAATGAGCCAAGAATCTAATAATTATAAAGAAAAGCTATTTGAACATCAAAAGCTCAACCTCCTTGACCCGCTGACCCAATTGGCAAATCGTAGCGCGTTAGAAGACCGCATGGAGCAAGAATACCGTAACCATGTCCGCTTTAAAACGCCACTATGGATCGCGATTACAGACATAGATCACTTCAAAGTTATTAACGATAACTTTGGTCACAGCACCGGCGATAAAACCCTGCAAGTCATCTCAATGGCCTTAAAAAATTCATTACGTGATAGTGAGTTTGTGGCTCGTTATGGTGGCGAAGAATTTGTATTTTTATTGCCTGATATTACTGATGAACATATCTCTCAATTATTGAATCGCGTGAGAGAAAAAATTAAAAATATTCCGTTTAAGTTTAAAAATCAGAGAATTACAGTTACATTATCTATAGGTGCGGCACAAGTTATGGAAAATGAAACGCTTGAAGAAGCTTTCGAAAGAGCCGATGCGGCATTATACCAAGCAAAAAACAACGGCAGAGACCGAGTCGTTATTGATATCTAGCCCATCCCAAGACTTTTCTCTTTGGACTCGGCATCAGACACTCGAGTCCAAAGGAGTTGCTTATGATCGTAAAAATTAGTCCACGTGGTAGCTTAGATCAACTTTCTCAATTAGAAGTCGAACGCTTAAAACAAGGCGCAAAAAGCGACTTGTATCAGCTATATCGAAATTGCTCGCTAGCAGTATTAGCCTCGGGTGTCATAAGCGACAGCTCTGAAGAACTGTTTCGTCGCTATGAATCCTTTAGTATTAATATTTTACAGCGAGAAAGAGGCATACTGATTGAACTCATCAACCCCCCTATTCAAGCCTTTGTCGACGGTGAAATTATTGCGGGTATTCAAGAGCACTTGTTTGCCGTGCTGCGCGACATTATTTACATCAGTAATAAATACGATAATTTAAAACACATTGACTTAAGTAATGCGAGCCACATTACCAACGTCGTATTTGACATACTGCGTAATGCTCAAGCGATATCGCCAATGAAAGATCCTAATGTGGTGGTATGCTGGGGAGGACACAGCATCAACGCAGTCGAATATCAATATACCCGAGATGTCGGTTACCAACTTGGGTTACGCAGATTAGATATTTGTACGGGTTGCGGACCCGGCGCAATGGAAGGTCCAATGAAAGGCGCGGCAATTGCTCATGCCAAGCAACGAGTTCACAATGCTCGCTATATAGGCTTAACAGAACCCAGCATTATTAACGCTGAGCCACCCAATCAAATTGTCAATGAATTAGTTATTTTACCCGACATAGAAAAGCGTCTAGAAGCCTTTGTGCGTTTAGGTCACGGTATCGTTATTTTCCCAGGCGGCGCGGGTACCGCTGAAGAGTTACTCTATTTCCTTGGTATCTTATTAAATGATCACAATAGCAATATGTCATTCCCACTGGTGCTAACAGGACCGGCAGAAAGTGCTGATTACTTCACGGTAATTGATGAATTTATTGGGACTACATTAGGCACCGAAGCACAAAGCAAGTATCAAATCATTATTGATGACCCTATCAAAGTGGCACAAATAATGAAAGAAGGTATGCAAGATGTAAAAAGCTATCGAAAAGAAAAAGGTGATGCTTACCAATATCAATGGTCGCTAAAAATTGAACCCGAATTTCAATTACCCTTTGATCCGACCCATGAAGTTATGGCAAATTTAAACCTTAACTTTCAGGACAATAAAGCTGAACTTGCCGCAAACTTACGCAAAGCGTTTTCAGGTATTGTCGCCGGCAATGTAAAAGGCGCTACCATTAAGTTGATCGAACAGTTTGGTCCCTTTAACATTAAAGGTGATGCTAAACTTATGCTCATGATGGATAAGCTATTAAACGCTTTTGTTAAACAACAACGAATGAAACTGCCAGGAAGCGCTTACGTGCCCTGCTACAACATAATAAAAACCAATGAATAAATTACTTATTATTGACGGGCTCAATCTAGTACGCCGTATTCATGCGGTGCTACCTGATGAAAACGATATTACTAGCGTACAAGAACGGGTTTTAGCTGCATCTAAAAAAATGCTGGTGCAGCATCAACCAACCCATTGCATTGTGGTCTGGGATGGCAGTGAGCCCTCTTGGCGTAAAACGCTGTATAGCGATTACAAAAAAGGCCGAAAGCCCATGCCAACGGCATTAAGTGATGGCTTGGCTAACATCAAAACCACACTGGCAGAACACGACATCCACTCTTTTGATGCCCAATCTGAAGCAGACGATGTTATCGCCACCATCGCGATGAAAATGATCAGCAACAATGGTGAAGTGGTCATTGTTTCAACCGACAAAGGCTTTAGTCAGCTACCCACAAAAAATCTCACCTTATGGGATCACTTCAACCAGCATGTTTTTGATGTTCAACAATATGAAAAAAAACTCGGCATAGAGCAATATCAAATGCTCGACTTTATTGCGCTAGCGGGCGACAGTGGCAATAAAATTCCGGGTATTATGGGGATCGGACCAAAATCAGCAGCCGACTTACTGAATAAATTCAGAACACTAGCTAATTTATATCGTTCTTTAGACAATCTTGGCGCCAAGCAGGCACATAAATTAGCCGAAGGAAAAGAGATAGCGCGAATTAGCTATAAATTGGCGCAGCTGCAATGCGATATGCCACTAAATATTAATTTGAAACAATTTAGAACCAATTTAAGACCAAACTAATAACAAACAATGTAATAATGTGACAATGAGATAATAAGAAATACAGACAGCAAACGTATTTATACCATAACGGATTAAACACATTATGAACTCAAAAGTGACTTATATCATCGGTGGAATATTCACTGCCTATTTACTGTTTGTTGCTGTGGTGATTTTTGTTTACGAACCGCAACCAGAAGACAGGGCATGGGATGATCGTGAAGCTTTCAATTTACAAAAAATGAGTGATATCCACTTTGGTCAAAGCCTTGATGAGATCCGAACGTTATTAGGCAGTGCTGATTTTGTCGAAGCAAAAACCGGCTTTGATGGACAATATCAAGTGATGTATTACCGTACTCACCATATAAAATCAGATGGCGAAACCACTAAAGAAGAATGCACGCCATTGTTATTTAGAGATAATCTTCTGATAGCATGGGGACAAGATACACAAGAACAATACTTTTCAGTGCCGATAACCGATCAAGTATCTCCGCAATAACACCCCCTTCTATCGACAGTGAACGCCCCACAGAGCCACTAAGTGTCGATCAATAGGCTTACGATAAAACGCCCTATCGGTATCAGCATAGGGCGCAGAAATCTCATTTAAAACAATCAAATTACGCTGTTTTAATCTGCTTTTTTATACTCCCGATAGGCTTCACCCTGGCGTAACCAATCTGGGGCTGGTGCCCCTTTTAAATAATGGTCAAAGTACTGTTTCATTTTAATGCTGTAATCAAGCTTATTGGGATACTTTTTCAAATGGTGTGGCTCATCTTCATATTGTAAAAATACCACATCCTTCCCTGCACGACGCATTGCTAGATACAACTCAATCCCCTGCTCCCAAGGCACTGCATCATCTTTATCACCAAACATGATCATCATTGGGGTTTGAATGCGATCAACATAGAAAATGGGCGAGTTTTCAATGTATTTCTGTGGCGCCTTAAACAGACTCTCTCCGATCCGGCTTTGACCTGTTTCATATTGGAATTGCCTGGCTAAACCTGACCCAAGACGAATACCACTGTAAGCACTGGTCATATTCGACACCGGAGCACCTGTCACTACCGCTTTAAAGATATTGGTTTGGGTTACCGCATATGCACTCTGATAGCCGCCCCAAGAATGCCCTTGAATACCAACAGCATTGGGATCGGCAACCCCCATCGCTATCAACTTTTGCACGCCTGCCGTCAGCGCTTTTACTGATGAAATTCCTGGATAGCCAATCTCAAAACGAATATCCGGTAGAAAAATAGCGTAACCATTATCAGCATACCAAGCAAAGTTAGGCCGGTGGTTGAGCTTCATGTCAGGAAAAGCATGTAATCTGTCACTCATAAAACGGTAAAAATAGACTAAGGTTGGATACTGTTTACCGGCTTGATAATTGGTTGGTTTAATTAATACCCCATCGGTGTTAATGCCGTCACCATCTCGCCAATGCACTAATTCAGCATTGCCCCATTTAAACGCGTCACGCTGCTTGTCCAGCTCGGTAAGCTGCAGCGCATTCTGTGGCGAGGTAATATCTGCAATATATAAATCTGGATACAAATCATAACGCTGCTTTGAAAACACCACTGCAGCGGCTTTATTGGCTCTAGCAAGCAAGGTTAATTTAGCCTTGCTTTGAGTTAAGCGGCTCACGCCAGCCACACCTATCTTGGCACTGAAAAAGCCGTCCGCTTTTGTTTGATGACTATAGCCTTGTAATAGCACTGTTTCAGCATCATTGACTACCGCGGGTAACGGTTTCTCTTGGGCTAAACCAACCAGTCTAAATTGAGTTTTCTGTTTTCGCCCCTCGCCCTTGGTCAACATAAACCCATTGTGCGCTGCGGTATTAAACTGCCATATATCATATTTATCATATACCGTAATAGCACTGTCATCGGCCAACCAAGGGCCAAAACCGTAACCGGGTGCCGCACTGGGATAATCATGATCTTCATTCGCAAAAGGGGTCGCAATATTCGCGGTTAAATTAACCCTGCGCTTTAACGCTATATCAAAAAGATAGACATTACCTTGTTGATAATAAGCTAAAAACTTAGCATGAGGTGACAACGTCGGCATAGCATCACTAGGTTGCTGAGTTAATACGAGGATTTTTTGGCCTGTTTTGACATCAACCAAATATACATCACGATAAAAGCCTGCCCAGGTAACCATTTTCTGGTAGGGCACATCGGAGCTGGCCAATAAGTAACGTGCTTGCTCGCCATAAGTGACATCAGGAACCGCTTGGTCGGCTAATTGCACCAACTTATTTGACTCAAGGTGTAAAACCGCTAAATACGTGCGAGATAACTCTTGCTCATATTCTTTGACTTCTTGGGGCTTAATTTTGGCATCATCACCATGCCAAATACGTAACTGTTTTTTAGCGGTAATAATGTCTGGATTAAACACATCACTTGGATTTTCAAAATCAGCTAATTCAGCTTGTTGTGCAACCTTTGGCACTCGTCCCACAAACAAACGTTGGCCATCTTTTGAAAACAATAAGCTGGCATGCTGGTTATAAGTCCACCCTTCAGACTGAGCGAACTGGCGTTGTTTATCGTGTTGTACATCCAGTAACAACATATTGTACTCACGGCCATAGCGTATAGAACTCGCCATGCCTTTCGTTACTGCAACATATTGGCCATCATCACTGATGGCTAATGCTTCAATATGTTCATCAGTACTACTGTAAAGCTGACGCTGTGTTTGGCTATCCAGTGTCACTAACACCACTTGATGCTGCTGATTTTCAACTTTATTCACCACAGCAACGAAATGATGTCCTGCTTTATCAAAAGCAAATTGAGTCACATCCGATAGTTGTGTTTGCTGGTCAGTAGCCAAATTAATTAAGCGAATATCCGCCCCTTTATCGGCCTCCTCAATTTCAGCTTGGGTACTATCATGTTCTGTTTCACTGGTGTTTTTCGTCTCTGAAGCCGTCGTTTCTGAAGCTGTCTGCGCTAACTCTGCGGATCCAGCAGTAGTTGATTTAGACACTTTCGACTCAGGATCTGTCGACTCAGGATCAGTTGACTCTGGCTTGCTAACCTTAAACTTCACCACTAAAAAACGGCCATCATCGCTAAATGAAGCGGAATCGACCTTGTCAAATCGTTGCTGATTGCCATTTTTGGTATTGAGTAATACCACTTCATGGGGTAAATCGTCTTTCTCTTTGGTTTCTCGGTCAAATAAAGTCGCTTCGATTGTCGCCAATACAAATAGACCATCGGCACTGACGTTAACGTCCGTGCCATTGACAATTTCATATTGTTTGCGATTATCACTAAAACGAATTAATGCACGACTATCGCCCCTATCAGGTGTAGCCTGTACCGCAATCACTTTGCCATTATCAGAAATAACCGGCTGTTGTAAGGTTTCAAAATGCATAATGTCATCAAGGGACAGAGCACGTTGCGGGGCCGCATGGGCACTAAATGACAGACAGACTGCCAATGGAATTAAATTGAATAATTTCACAGTTTTCCTCTAATGGTTCCCGTAATAGATCGCAGTAATGGATTATCTATAATCTTAACCAGCAATAAATAATAAACACCAAGCATTACATTCGACCAAAGTCGTCTATATAAAATATGTTTACCGAATAAGCTAATGCTCGCCAATAAAATATAGAATCGCCGACATGTTTTCAAACTTAGATGGTTTACAAGTAAACGATTTGTAATAAAAGTTCATAGTAAATCAATCAGATTAGGATTGACTTAAAAATAACGGAAATAATGTGATAATACTCACTATTTTCTGTAAATAAACATTAAAAGTCGTTAAAATACGCCGCAGAAAAACGACGGTTTTTATCGTCACCTAGCCGTGTCATGTATGCGGTCTAACAATTGCAGTAACCACAACCGTGGAAGGACTATTCATGTCAAAACGTACAATAACCGTGATCCCAGGTGATGGGATTGGACCAAGCATTATCGATTCAGCATTAAAAATCCTCGACAAAGCAGGATGTAACTTTGAATATGAATTTGCAGATGCTGGGTTAACGGCGTTAGAAAAGCACGGTGAACTTATACCCCAACGTACTTTAGACCTTATCGAAAAAAATCGTATTACGCTTAAAGGTCCGTTAACCACACCTGTCGGTGAAGGGTTTTCCTCTATCAATGTGAGCTTGCGTAAACAGTTCAGTCTTTATGCTAACGTGCGCCCGGTGATTTCATTTAAGGGGACTCAAGCGCGTTATGAAAACATTGATATTATTACCGTCCGTGAAAATACCGAAGGTATGTACTCTGGTTTAGGTCAAAAAATATCTGATGATGGTCAAACTGCAGAAGCGACCAGTATCATTACTCGGCATGGCGCAGAACAGATCACTACGTTTGCTTTTGAGCTTGCACGCAAAGAAAATCGCAAAAAAGTGACCATAGTTCACAAAGCTAACATCATGAAATCAACTTCTGGTTTGTTCTTAAAAGTGGCACGTGAAGTGAGTCTGCGTTATCCAGACATCACCACAGAAGAAATGATTGTTGATGCCACTTGCATGAAACTGGTTATGAATCCTGAAAACTTTGATGTTATCGTAACGACTAACCTATTTGGTGACATTTTATCTGACTTATGTGCCGGTCTTGTGGGCGGTTTAGGAATGGCTCCAGGGGCAAACATAGGTCGCAATGCTGCTATTTTTGAAGCGGTACATGGTAGTGCACCCGATATTGCAGGTAAAAATTTAGCGAACCCTACCTCAGTTATTTTAGCGTCGATTCAAATGCTAGAATACTTAGGCATGTCAGATAAAGCTGAGATGATCCGCAGTGCTGTAGCTGCTGTTATTGAAGAAGGTGACCGTACCACTCGCGATTTAGGTGGCACTCACGGTACAACCGACTTCACTCAAGCAGTGCTTGATCGTTTAGCATAATTCTTTATGATTAGGT
Source organism: Shewanella sp. S1-49-MNA-CIBAN-0167 (assembly GCF_040310145.1). Lineage (NCBI taxonomy): Bacteria > Pseudomonadati > Pseudomonadota > Gammaproteobacteria > Alteromonadales > Shewanellaceae > Shewanella > Shewanella sp. S1-49-MNA-CIBAN-0167. The sequence continues at coordinate 66,955 of NZ_JBEOPO010000024.1, forward strand.
TAATGACTTATTTATCTTATATGTCATGACTAAAAAGCCCCATATGCATGACATATGGGGCTTTTTGTTAGATGTGCGCTAGCAAGGTTATGCGTAGCTCACGCCCTTTTCAGGGAAAATCCATAAATGAACCGTTACTTCATCACGATCATGATAAAGATGCTTACACTGTATTTTAAAATCGATTTCATTTTCAGTTAAAATGGTGCCTATCGTTTCTAAAATAACGCTGACTTCTTTATAGCGGCTCTTCATGGGTAATTTAAGATTAAAAATCGCTTCTTTAAACCAACCATTAATCGCCCATGCTTCCATCAGTTCTGCAACCCGAGCCGGTTTTTCAACCATATCGCATACCAACCAATAAATATTTTTACGTGGTGGTTCAAAACGAAAACCGTCAGCACGGTAATGCTTTACTTGGCCCGAATCCATTAATTTAGGATCCATCGGACCGTTATCGACTGCAGCAACCATCATTCCGCGGCGGACCAATTGATAAGTCCACCCTCCAGGGCAAGCGCCTAAATCAACTGCATTTAAGCCACTGCGACAACGTGTTTCTTGCTCTTCTTTAGTTAAGAACACGCCAAATGCTTCATCCAATTTCAGGCTTGAGCGACTCGGAGCATCTGCAGCCATTCTTAAGCGAGGGATCCCCATAAAATGAGGTGAACTATTATGGCTTAACGAATAACCTGTGTACGCTTTACCCGGTGCAATAAAACACACATGAATAATCGGACGACGGCCATTTTCAGTACTCAGTAGCGCGCCGCTCTTTTTTAAACTTTGGCGTAACGGTACCGTCAATTTCCGACAGAATGCGGATAATTCTTTGGCTTCATTGGTGTCAGGCGTTTCAACACGCAACTCACCACACTTCGACAAATCGGCTAGTGAGGCGACTATCGGTCCCACACGATCTTGCTCAGGTAAATCAATCAATAACTCGCCCGCAGCAAACATTTGCCGAGCAAATATCAATGATCCAAGTTCCAATTCCTTAGCTAAAGTATCGGCACCATTTTTGTCAAAACATTGAAATATCACATAAGCATCGTTGATATTGGTTTTAACGAAACCATCAACATTTAACTCAGCGGCACGTTGTTGAATTTCTGCTGCACAGTCTTTTTCATAGCCTGAGCGGCAAAATAGGAATAGGTTTTTCATTTGGAGCCTTAGCGTAAGGATATTCGCATAATAGCGAGACAATAATCACGCTATTATACTCAAAAATGCTCGAGGAGGGAGAATTTAGCCAAGCCATTATTCTACTGATTTTGTATGCCAAATCGCCGCGGCAAATAACAACCAACCCACGAGGAAACATAAACCACCTATTGGCGTTATTGGGCCAATCCATTTAGCACCAGTAAAGGCATAAAGGTATAATGAACCAGAAAACAATATGATCCCAGCAATGAAACTGTAAGCGGCCCAATTAATCAATTTTGACGGGATCCAATGGGCGGAAAATGCCAATGCAATCAGTCCGAAGGTATGATAAAACTGGTAATCGACTCCTAACTTAAAAATACTCACTAATTCCGGTGGTGCGATAGTTTTAAGCCCATGAGCAGCAAAAGCACCCAGTGCTACAGCCATAAAACCACTTAATGTGGCAAATAATAATAGACCTTTATTCATTTTACTTAACCTCATACAACATAAATCGACAATGCATCATACTATTGAAGCAAGCTGATTTTCGTGACTTAAACCATCACCGTTAGTATTCATGTAGTGTTAATATTGATGCCGGGGTTGATCAAGCTATCAGCAAAGTAGACACCGCATATGCGTAAAACATAGCGTTACAGCATTAACCTACTCGGGTAATAAACTGACTAATATTCTCGATGGCATGATTAAGATTGCCCTCAAGGGTATAACCAGAAGATTTTCGCGGTTGCAAACTATGATCGCCATCACTAATCCAACAGACTTCTGCATGTTCACCCAAAGCCCAATTGGGTACTTGTTGAAGATCGCCAAATTTATCTCGCTCACCTTGAACAATTAACATCGGGTGAGAATTGTGTTGAATCGGCGCAAGTCGTGGCTCGCCACCTTTTAGCGGAATAAAAGGGTATCCCAAACACACTACTGCAGTAATTTTATTGACGACATCGGCAATAAGTGGCTGCTGTAGTTGATGATCTGTGCTGGCCAATATCGCCGACATACGACCGCCCATTGACTTACCCATCAGGATAATCCGCTGGCAATTGATCAGGCCAAGCGCCATCTTCTGCTCAATATCCATGAGAACTTGTTCATAGTGCGCGAGTAATTTAGGCGCTCGATCAGGCGGTCGACGTTTACCATCTTGCATATTGGCTTGCATATACAAGAAATTAAATCGGTATACTTGATAGCCTTGAGCGACTAATTTATCTGTCATTGAAATCATAAACCCATGATGCATATTGGCACCTGCGCCATGAGCAAAAATAATCAAGGTATCGCTTTTAGGGCCTTGTAACAGATAATCATGGGCTAACAAAGGCGTATTATCCGCTAAGCAACTCACTTCGCGACTCCTCTGCAAACATATCCAACATCCATTCTCTAAAGGCTGAAATTTTACCTATCTCAGAATGGTTTTGTTGACACACTAAGTAATAAGCCTCTTTGCTCACCAAAACCTCAGAAAACGGGCACACTAAGCGCCCAGCCTTGATATCAGGTCTGGCAAGTACGCTATAACCTAATGCCACACCTTGGCCATGCACCGCTGCTTGAAGCACTAATGAGGAATGGCTAAATATAGGCCCTTGATTGACATTAATATCGCTCACGCCACACTGTCTAAACCATGCCTGCCAATCTTGACGGTTTGAATCATGTAACAAGGTATGGAATTTTAAATCACTGGGTTGAGCTAACGGTTTAGCACTATTGAGTAATAATGGCGAACAGACAGGGATCAACACTTCGTTACGCAGTTTATCGGCGCGTAATCCAGGCCAATTACCTTGGCCGTAATAAATGGCAACATCTACATCGTCGGTTAACGAATTGGCATTACTATCAACGGCTTTAATACGCACATCAATATCAGGATTTTTTTCGCTAAACTTAGCTAAACGTGGCACTAACCATTGAATGGCAAAACTTGGAGACATACTGACCGTTAACGATCCTACCGCACTGCGGGCAAGCAGACGATTAGTCGCCTCCCCTAGCTCAATAAAAATATCTTTAATGTCCAGAAAATAACTTTGGCCTTCTTCTGTTAACAATAAGGATCTATTTTTACGTCTAAACAGCTTTAGCCCTAAAAAATCTTCTAATGCTTTAATCTGATGACTCACTGCAGCCTGTGTGACAAACAACTCTTCTGCGGCGCGGGTAAAGCTCAAATGTCTTGCTGCAGCTTCAAATGCTTTAACAGCATTCAAAGGCGGTAATCGTTTAGACATAGTGATCAATCCCTCATTTTTAATTAGTTTTTCTAATGATTATCGTTATTTTTATGTCGTTTGTAAAGCACACCGTGTTTGGGTAAATTAGCATCATTGACAACATCACTAGGGTCGCTGCGCTGCTAGAGCAGACTTCGTCATTGCTAGGTTCGCTTCGCTGCTAGAGCGGACTTCGTCATTGCTAGGATCGCTTCGCTTCTAGAGCGGACTTCGTCCTGCTAGGATCGCTGCGCTTCTAGGGACAGCTTCGCTGCTAAGATTGAGTCGCTGCGCGACTAGGATATTGGCTTGTCATCTAGCACTGCTTGGCTGTTGATTGTATAGCCTCTAGCCGCGTAGCGTCCTAGCAGCGCAGCGCTCTAGGCTCTTAGATTGTCATCGCTTGATATCGCTCGTTACCGCTTGTCATCTAGCACTGCTTGGCTGTTGATTGTATAGCATCTAGCCGCGTAGCGTCCTAGCAGTGCAGCGCTCTAGGCTCTTAGATTGTCATCTAGCACTGCTTGGCTTTTGATTGTATAGCATCTAGCCGCGTAGCGTCCTAGCAGCGCAGCGCTCTAGGCTCTTAGATTGTCATCGCTTGATATCGCTCGTTACCGTTTATTAACCAGCATTTAGGTACATTAACTTACCGATTTAGATAACGCCGAAATTATCGTATCGCCCGCACAAAGTCTAAGGACGATACACTTTTACGTTCGTATAGCCCTGCTCAACAAGGTATAAGGCCTGCAGTTTACTCATTACCCCACGATCACAATATAATAGATACGTTTTAGAGCTGTCTAAATCAGCAAATTGGGTCGCTAACTTAAAGAATGGGATCGCTTTAATCATCACATTATCAATTGATAATGGATCTTTTTCTTCTTCTTCAGGTGCACGAACGTCAATAATGATTTCGCCTGACGCCACATCTTTAACTGTTTCGGTTTCAGTCACTTGTTGATCCATCTCCGCTTCAATATCACGAACATCCATCACCACTGCAGACTCAATGATGCGATCAATCAAGTCTTCAGAAAACTTAAGCTCTTCAGCTTCAATCTTAGACAATACCGCTTTAACCGTCGGCTTTTGTGAAATAACACCACAATACTCAGGAATAGACTTAGCAAATTCTTCAGTGCCAATCACACGGCTCTGATTAATAATGTCTTGTTTGTCCATTGCGATAAGTGGGCGTAAAATCAATAACTCAGTGCTGCGGTCAATCACATTCAAGTTGGTCAGCGTTTGACTCGATACCTGACCTAAGCTTTCTCCCGTGACTAACGCTTGAATGCCGAATTTGTCCGCAATACGCGTTGCCGCGCGCATCATCATACGCTTAAGTACAACCCCCATCTGACCGTTATCAATACGTTCAAGGATCTCTTCAACCACAGGCTCAAATGGCACTGACACAAAACGTACTTTGTGCGACTCACCATACTTTTTCCACAAGTGATAAGCCACTTGCTTAACGCCAATTTCGTGTTGAGCGCCACCTAAATTAAAGAAACAGTAATGGGTACGGGCGCCTTTCTTAATAAACTGAAAACTCGACACGCCAGAATCAAAACCGCCCGAAATAAGCGACAATACATCTTCTTGGGTCGCCATAGGGAAACCGCCTAATCCTTCAATACGACGCTCGACCATGTAAAGCTTATCTTGATTGATTTCAAGATTAACGGTCACATCAGGGTTTTTAAGCTTTACCCCAAGCGCCTCTGTGTGCTGGTTTAACCCGCCACCCACATAACGCTCAACATCGATTGAATTAAAATCATGATTACCAGAACGTTTTACGCGAACACAAAATGTTTTACCTGCAATTTCATCACGATACCTTGGTAAAGCCTGCTGATAAATATGATCTATCGAATCAAAACTGTACTCACTCACTTGCACAACGTGAGCAATACCTGGAATACAAGCTAAACGCTCTGCAAAAGCATCACATAATTCCGGTTTATCGGCAGGTACATTAACTAAAATACGATCATATAAACGTTGTACTTTGGCATCGTCATCCACTTTTTTAAGTACATTACGGATATTGGTTTCGAGCATTTTGGTAAAGCGCATTCTTACCGACTTGCTCTTCATCATAATTTCAGGGTACAGCTTTACAATAAACTTCATGGGGCGTCCGCAGGTATCACCACCACAATAGCTCAGCATTCAGCATTGCTAGACAAAAAGATGGTAACACTTTGATAATAAATTAAAAAAAATAGCAAAACCTTGTCTACTTGATTAACATAGGTAATCCAGCATATAGCAAAGCGTAAGCAATAATTCGCGGATCATACCAAATGATGCCTATTAACCAAACATATTCACTTTTTTATCTGTTATTTCTCAGCAAAACCGCTGTTACAGCACATTTCTAATACAAAAAAGCACAATCTCTGTAACCTGCAGAGATTGCGCTTATGCCTATCCTTTGATGACGAGCTATTGAGTCACTATAATTTCATTCGATTGTTTCGCTTTACCTTGTTCAATGGCAATTTCAACACGCCGATTTCGAGCTTGATTCTCTTTAGAATCATTGGGTACCAAAGGTCGATTAGAAGCCTCTCCAACCACTTTCATCCTTGATTCATCAAAACCAGTGACTGTTCTTAATTCATGAGCCACCGAAACAGCACGTTGACTTGATAGCGCCCAGTTTGAACTGTAAAGCTCATTACTGATATCAGCACCGTCAGTATGACCCGATACCGTAACAATCCCAGGAACATCTTTTAATAACTCACCAATTGAACGCACAATCGGTTTAAACTTAGGTTGTAAAAAGCCAGATCCAGAAGTAAATGAGCCTTTCTCACGAATACGAATTATAATTTGCTGACCTAAAGATTCAATTTCAATGGCACCATCAACAATTTCTTCGTTGAGCTTCTCAGCCATTTTTTTCACTTGATCGTTAATATTTTCTTGCGCAGATGCGGCCGCTTTTTTAATGGCTTCAGCTTCTTGCTGGGCCGTTGCAGCGGCATTACCACCACGCTGTTCACCACTTTGCTTTTGAGTACCCCCCGCACTGTCCTCTTCACCGGCCTGATATTCAATGGTCGGTTGAGTCATTTCATTGGTTTGTTGATTAATGATCTCAATTGGCGTGGGATCGGGTCTACCAGGGCGAAATTCAAGCGCGATAACCGATGTCCCCTTAGGAATGTCTTTTACTTCAACTTTGTTTTGTACCCCAAATGCATACTTCATTGAGCCGGCGATTTGTTTAAACTTCATCACGTCCATTTCAGAGAACGCTAACAGCAACACGAAGAAACACATCAGCAAGGACATTAGGTCAGCAAAGGTGGCCAGCCATTTTGGGGCACCCGCAGGTGGACAATCACACTTGGCCTTAGCCATGAGTTACTCTCCGTCCGTTGTATCGATTTCACGGGATTTTTCAGTCAAGTAATTTTTCAAGAAGCCTTCAATCACCCGGGGGTTTTGTCCATCTTGAATCGCTAATACCGCGTCCATAATTAAATTTCGGTTAAGCAATTCTTCATTCATCCGCAATGATAATTTATCCGCCATTGGGATGGCGATCATGTTGGCAATTACCGCACCATAAAGAGTGGTTAACAATGCAACCGCCATTGAGGGCCCTATCGATTTTGGATCATCCATATTAGATAACATCGCCACCAAACCAACCAGCGTACCAATCATTCCCATCGCGGGGGCTACATCACCCATGGCTTTAAAAATACTAATCCCAGTATTGTGGCGATCTTCGGTCAACGCAATATCTTTTTCAAGCGCGTTACGCACCACTTCACCATCATGACCATCAACTAACATATCGATAGCTTTTTGCATAAAACTGTTGGTAATGACCGCCTCTTCTAATGCTAAAAATCCGCCTTTACGGGCAGCATCAGCCATAGTGACAGACTGCTCAATCAAATCCTCAGGTTTATCTAATTTAAACATGAAGGCTTTCATACCAATCTTTATCGAACCCAAAAATTGCTTTAGGTTAAATTTCATCATCACTACAAATAAAGAGCCTGCTACAACAATCAAAATTGACGGTACATCGATAAATAATCCGAGACCACCACTGGTGATCATCGCGCCAATAATAAATGCAAAAGCACCGATAATACCTATTAGGGTAGCTAAATCCACAACCTCTCCTCAATCGCAGTCATCACGCTGCTTATTTGTGCGATTTTATCGCGCTGTTCGTACAAATTAAATAACTCGAACATTCTGGCATCTATTGATGCAAATCACATTGCCCATCGTTATGTATTACAGTAAAAAATTCAATACTAATTTACGCTATCTATTTCAAACCCTAACGTCTTATCGGTCAAACTTGGCGCAAGTTTAGCCTGTTTTGCACATTCTAAACAAAATTCAATAACAAAGCGTGCTGTTGAGCAAATAACCAGCGACTGTATTTGACCGATACGCTGGGCTGATATACCTTGTCTCACGCTGAATGAAAGGAATAATAATCGTGGCTAAAAAACCAGAAAATCTCAGTTTTGAACAATCATTAACTGAGCTTGAAACCATTGTTGCTCATTTAGAGCAAGGTGAAGTGTCGCTCGATGACGCGCTTAAACAATTTGAGCGAGGCATTAAGTTAGTCCGTCAAAGCCAAGGAAAGCTTGAACAAGCACAGCAAAAAGTCTCTATCTTATTAAATGAAGATGATGCTGAATTAGCACCGTTCACTATAGAAAGTGAATAATCGTCAACATAGTGTTATTGAATAATAGGTCTTGATACGTGTTAGCTAAAGCGATAACAAAATACCAAAAGCGCGTTAATACTATTCTTAACGCGCATTTAAGCCAGCTTGATGGTGCTGCACCAGACTTAAAGGCGGCAATGCTTCATGGTGCATTATTAGGCGGCAAACGCATTAGGCCATTTTTGGTCTACAGTGTGGGTGACATGCTTGGCGTCAATATTAATGCACTTGATAAAGCCGCCGCAGCCATTGAGTGTATTCATGCTTACTCGTTAATACACGATGACTTACCGGCCATGGACAATGATGCACTCCGACGCGGTCAACCCACGGTTCATATTGCATTTAATGAAGCTAACGCCATTTTAGCTGGTGACGCGCTGCAAACATTGGCCTTTGAAATAATCACCGCACCGTGTAACGATTTACGACCTGAACAACAATTGGCCATGGTCAGGGCATTAGCAAAAGCCTCTGGATATCGAGGAATGTGCGGTGGGCAAGCGATTGATCTGAGTGCCACCGATCACCGTATAGATTTAGACCGATTAACCGAATTACATAATAAAAAAACCGGCGCGTTAATCAGTTGTGCCGTCGAACTTGCTTTAATTGCGGCAGATTTACCCGATGAGCACTATCAACTGATGATGAAATACGCCCAAAGCCTTGGATTGGCCTTTCAAGTGCAAGACGATATCTTAGATATTACCGCAAGCACCGAAGAGTTAGGCAAACCTCAAGGCAGTGATGAACAATCCAACAAAAGCACTTTTCCTAAACTATTAGGTCTCGATGGTGCCAAAGCCTGTGCAGAACAACTAATACAAGATGCACTATCAGCGCTGACTAAATTACCATATAATAGTCAGTTAATTGCAGACTTCGCCCACTATATTATTGAGCGAAGATTATAATAAAGAGTCAGAAAATCTCGCTATGATTTTTGATATTGCTAAATTTCCAGTACTAGCGAAAGCTAATACACCAGAAGAATTAAGGAAGTTACCTCAAGGTTTACTTCCACAAGTCTCTGATGAATTGAGACAATTCTTACTTCAGTCCGTTGGTATTTCAAGCGGACATTTTGCTTCTGGCTTAGGCACAGTTGAATTAACTGTGGCACTTCATTATGTCTACAACACCCCATTTGATCGGTTAGTGTGGGATGTAGGACATCAAGCTTACCCACATAAAATCCTCACTGATCGCCGCGAACAAATGCACACCATTCGACAAAAAAATGGTCTGCATCCATTCCCATGGCGTGAGGAAAGCCCATATGACACCTTTAGTGTCGGTCACTCAGGCACGTCTATCAGTGCAGCATTGGGGATGGCGATAGCCGCAGAAAAAGAAGCGGTTGGGCGAAAAGTTGTGGCCGTTATTGGCGATGGTGCCATGACAGGCGGTATGGTATTTGAAGCCATGAATCATGCGGGCGATTTACACAATGATATGCTTGTGGTGCTCAATGATAATGAAATGTCGATTTCTGAAAATGTTGGCGCACTCAACAATCACCTTGCCCAGCTTATGTCAGGTCGTTTTTACACCACCATTAGAGAAAACAGTAAAAAAGTGCTTAAAGGCCTGCCTGTCATTAAAGAAATGGCTAAACGCACTGAAGAACATCTTAAAGGCATGGTGGTGCCCGCAACATTATTTGAAGAGTTAGGGTTCAATTATATCGGCCCAATTGATGGTCACGATGTCGATTCGCTCGTTGAAACTATGCGCAATATGCGCAACCTCAAAGGCCCACAAATGTTGCATATCATGACCAAAAAGGGTCGTGGTTATGAGCCTGCGGAAAAAGATCCGATTGGCTGGCACGCGGTGCCTAAATTCGATCCAAGCCAATTTAAAAAACCCACAACTAAACCCGGTTTACCGACATTCTCGGAAGTGTTCGGTAAATGGTTATGCGACATGGCGGAACAAGACGACAAGTTAGTCGCGATTACACCGGCTATGCGTGAAGGTTCTGGGATGGTTGAATTTTCACAACGATTCCCAAAACAATATTTCGATGCGGCTATTGCTGAACAGCATGCAGTAACGTTATCTGCAGGGTTTGCCTGCGAAGGGTTAAAACCTGTAGTGGCTATTTACTCAACTTTTTTACAACGCGGATATGACCAGTTTATCCACGACGTGGCTTTGCAACGCTTGCCTGTATTGTTTGCGATCGATCGTGGTGGCATTGTTGGCGCTGATGGCCCTACACATCAAGGTGCGTTCGATTTAAGCTTTATGCGCTGTGTTCCCAATATGATCATTATGGCGCCATCAGATGAAAACGAATGCCGTCAAATGCTCTATACCGGTTATTGTTATCAAGATGGCCCTACCGCAGTGCGGTACCCTCGAGGTTTTGCGACCGGTGCAGAACAAGTTGAACATATGACGAAAATACCTATCGGTAAAGGGGTCTTAACGCGTCAAGGGCAAAAAATTGCCATTGTAAACTTTGGCACCACACTTGCCGCAGCGACAGACGCAGCAGAAAAACTGGATGCGACCGTCGCCGATATGCGCTTTGTTAAGCCACTTGATTTAAGCTTGCTTGAACAGCTCGCAAATAGCCATGATGTTATCATTACCGTTGAAGAAAACGCCATTATGGGCGGCGCAGGTTCTGGAGTGCTTGAAGCATTACACAAAATGCGTATCGTAAAGCCTGTACTACAAATTGGTTTGCCAGATGAGTTTATTCAACACGGCGCACCAGATGAAATTACTGCAGAACTGCAACTTGATGCTGCAGGGATTTTAGCGCAGATCCAAGCGTTTATAGCTTAATGCTTTTGTGATGATGATTGATAGTTGATGCCAATGAATTACCCCGCGACTTCGCTTCGCTCTGATCACGGGGCTTCTGCAATCTAGCTTTTAACGACTAAGCTGCTTCTTTTTTCTCAGTTCCCACACCAAACTTTGATAGCTCAAAGACTTTCGTTTTAATCGATGTTTTCTGCTGAAATTTGGGGGTTACCCTGGCG